>JAOZTS010000012.1 GCA_029939035.1 Candidatus Altimarinota bacterium
GGGGCATCAATTTTGCTAAACTTTGGGGTTTCACTTGAAAATGTGAATTTAGTCCTAAAGACAGTGGGAAGAACCAATCCCCCATCTTCGACAAAGAACGGATCTGGAGGATTAAGTGGGTTTGCAAAAGAGGTTATAGAAGAGTCTGTAAAAACTGCGCATGAATTTGGACATTCTTTTGTAGGAACTGAGCATTTATTGCATTCATTGGTTTCTCAGGACAACACAGCGGCGACAGTAATTTTAGAAAACATGAAAGTGTCCCCTTCTGACATCAAGGAGCAAATCTTGGAAATATTTGAACGTGCTAAAGCTGGGCCAACACAGGAAGGCTTATCTGACGAGAATGGAGTCCCACCAAAAAACTCACAAATGGCGAATCCATTAGAATTCTTTTTGTCAGGTCTACAAGGCGTTCTTTCTGGACAGCAAAAAGAGACTTCAGAGTATAAAAAAGCAAAGAAGGGTAAAAAATCTAGCGCTACTCCAGCATTGGATTATTTTACTAGTGATATGATTGAAGAAGTTCGTAAGGGAAAAACAGATCCCATCATAGGTCGTAAAAAAGAAATCGAAAGAACTATTAGTATATTATCTAGAAAAACCAAAAACAATCCTGTCATCATAGGTGAATCAGGAGTTGGAAAAACTGCTGTATGCGAGGGGCTTGCACAGGCAATTGCGAACGAGGATGTTCCTGACAGCATGCTTGATAAGAGAATTTTGTCTCTATCTATGGCCTCTGTTGTTGCAGGAACCAAATATAGAGGCGAGTTTGAGGAAAGAATTAAACAAATCCTGGAGGAAGCAGAATCCCAGAAGAATGTGATCTTGTTTATTGATGAATTACATACTGTTATGGGTGCTGGAAGTGCTGAGGGAAGCCTTGACGCAGCTAATATTCTTAAGCCTGCGTTATCAAGAGGCAGAGTTCAAGCGATTGGTGCCACAACAATAAGTGAGTACAGAAAAAGTATAGAGAAAGATCCAGCTTTGGAGAGAAGATTTCAGCCAGTAGTAGTAGACGAAACTACACCTGAAGAAACTTTAGAAATCCTAAAGGGTATTCGTGAGGCATTTGAGGATCACCACAATTTGATAATCTCTGACGAGGCCTTACAAGCTGCAGTCACTCTGTCAAAACGGTATATAAATGACCGTTTCCTGCCGGATAAAGCTATTGATCTGATTGATGAAGCAGCGGCTAAAAAAAGAATTTTGACTAAGGGTAGTAATGACAAAGTCAGAAAATTGCAAAAAAAATTAACTGGAATTATCAAAAAGAAAGAGGACTGTGTTTCACACCAAAATTATGAAAAAGCTGCAGAGCTTAGAAATCAAGAATTGGAAGTTGTTAAAAAAATTGACGAGCAGAAATTCGTCAAGGTTCCAAGGAACAAGCGTGAAAAAGTATCTGCGGACGAAATAGCAGGGATTGTATCGACAATGACTGGGGTTCCAGTCACAAGACTTGTGAAAAATGACATTGCAAAGCTTAAACTACTAGAAAAATCATTAAAGAAGCATATTGTTGGACAGGACGAAGCTGTCGAGGCTGTTTCTAAGGCAATACGTCGATCTAGAGCTGGTTTTGCAGATGAGAGACGTCCAATTGGCTCATTTATCTTTATGGGGCCTACTGGTGTCGGAAAAACCGAACTTGTAAAAACAATTGCTGCCGAGGTTTATAATGATAAAAATGCTCTTATCAAAATTGATATGAGTGAGTTCATGGAAAGACACAATACTTCTCGTCTAGTTGGTGCCACTGCAGGATATGTTGGTTATGACGACGGTGGACAATTAACAGAGGCTGTGAGAAGGAAACCATATAGCGTTATACTTTTCGACGAAATTGAAAAGGCACATCCAGATGTATTCAATTTGTTACTTCAAATCCTTGAAGATGGCGAGTTAACTGACGCCAAGGGAAGAAAAGTTGATTTCAAAAACACTATTATTATCATGACTTCGAACATTGGTGCTAAAAAACTTACTGAAAAGGCTGCCCCAATTGGATTTTCTTCTGATTCGAAGGCGGTAGAACAAGCAAATGAGGATTTCGAGGAGATGAAGGTGGAAATACTGAAGGAGCTAAAGGATCACTTTAGGCCAGAATTCTTGAACAGAATTGATAAGGTTGTCGTGTTTAGAGCTTTGACAAATCCTGATATTAAAAAGATCGTTCGATTACACTTGGGTCTTTTGGAGGATAGATTGACTCAAAAGGATATTTCTTTGGATATAACTCCGGGAGCTCTGGAGGTTCTTTCTGTGAAGAGTTACGACCCAAAATATGGTGCTCGTCCTGTTCGTAGAGCCATTCAGGAATATATCGAAGATCCTCTCACTGCCAAGTTCCTTGATGCGGAATTCAAGGAGGGTGATAAGGTGAAAATCGTCAAAAAGGATGATGGTGTGGAGCTGGTAAAACAGAAGTAGTAGAAATCCTTGACTAATACCTGAGGCATCCCTATAATCCCCCTGCTATTTGGTTAATTTGATATTTTTATTAGCAAGATATTCGACATTCCAATTAGCTATTAAATTATAAGACATCTTGCTAAAAAAGGATTATGGCTACTGTTTATACAGATACCAGTGCTGTCATGGCTAAGTTAATGGCGGATGCTGAGGAAATACAAACTCCTGCTCCGGGTTCGCTCGTAGAAGGTATGGTTATTTCGGTTTCAAAGAACAAAGTTCTAGTTGATATGGATGGACTTTCAACCGGTGTTATTGCCGGACAAGAGGCTCATGACAGCTCTGGAACTATAAAAACTATCAAGCCGGGTGATGAGGTTTCAGCTTATATTTTGGAAGAAGAAAATGAGGATGGTCTCGTTGTTCTTTCTCTACGTAAAGCTAGTCAAGAAAAGACATGGCATAAATTTGTTGATGCATTCGAGACTGGTGAACCAGTTCCAGTTAGCCCAACTGAGGCTAACAAAGGTGGATTGCTACTCAATATTGATGGAATCAAGGGATTTATTCCGGTTTCACAATTGGCTCCCCTACACTATCCACGTGTGGATGGTGCGGATAGTACTGAAATTTTGAATCGACTACAAAAACTGGTTGGACAAAATTTGAACGTAAAAGTTATCAATTTGGATACTGAGGGTGGAAAACTAATATTGTCAGAGAAAGCTGCTGAATCTGCGAAAAGAGATGAGGCGTTTGATAAACTAGAGGTTGGACAAAAACTAAAAGGAAATATCAGTGGTATCGTGAAATTTGGTATTTTCGTCACGTTTGGAGGACTAGAAGGACTTGTACATATCTCTGAGATTGCTTGGGGTCATGTAAAGGATCCGCATGATTACGGAAAGTTGAATGATGACGTTGAAGTACTGGTTATTGGTAAGGAAAAAGATAAAATTAGCCTTTCAATGAAACGTCTAGTTCCAGATCCGTGGATTGAGGCTACAAAGAAGTACAGAGTTGGTACAGTAATCGAGGGCGAGGTGAACAGGATGACACCATTTGGAGCGTTTATTAAGCTTGATGATGAAATCAACGGACTAATTCACGTTAGTGAGATTGCTGAAAACGATCCTGATGATGCTGCAGAAGCATTAAAGGTTGGTGATAAGGTTAAAGCAAAGATTATTCAAATTGATCCTGATGATCATAGAGTAGCCCTTTCTATCAAGGCTATGAGTGAAAAGGCGGAGAAGAAGGAAGAGGAAGTTGAAGAAAAAGAGGAAGAGGACGTGAAGGAAGAGGAAGTTGAGGAGAAGAAAGTCGAGACGGATGAAACGGAGGAATCAGAGAAAAAAGAAAAGAAAGAGGATAAAGAAGAGACAGAAGAATAATTTCAAAAAGTTTCAATAGAAGAGCCCTGTATATGGGGCTCTTTTTGTTATACAATTCATCCATATTATGGAACTAAATCCCGAGCAAAAACAGGTTGTAGAGCACGATGAAGGTCCTTTGTTGATTATTGCAGGCGCAGGGACTGGAAAGACGCGTGCTATAACTGAGAGAATTATTCACCTGATTGAGACTGGCAGGGCGAAGCCGGGTGAGATTTTGGCGCTGACTTTTACGGAAAAGGCCGCTAACGAAATGGTTGAGCGTGTTGATGAGAAGATGCCGCTTGGCTATGAGGAATGTAGTATAAAGACGTTCCATTCGTTTTCTGAGAAGATTTTGCGTGAGTCTGGGCTGGAAATGGGAATCGACCCTGGGTTTAAAATTCTTGGCCAGGTTGAGCAGTGGTTTTTCTTTAAACAGAATCTTTACGATTTTAGTTTGGATTACTATAGGCCATTGGGAAACCCAAATAGTTTTATATATGAGCTTTTAACTCATTTCGGCAAGCTGAAGGATGAATTGATTACTCCTTCAGAGTATTTGAAATTCACGGAGAGAATTGGGGGTGATGATGGCGAAAAGATTAAGGAAATCGCGACTGTCTTCCAGGAGTACCAGGATCTTTTGATGAAGAATAATTACCTCGACTTTGCGGATCTTACGTATTTTGCATTGCAGCTGTTGGAGAAGAGGCCTGGAGTATTGAAGGAGTATCAAAATAGATATAAGTACATACTTGTAGATGAGTTTCAGGATACAAATTATGCGCAGTTCAAGCTCTTGCTGGATTTATCGAAAAACCATAAAAACATTGTGGCAGTTGGTGACGATGATCAGAGCATTTACAAATGGAGGGGTGCAAGTCTTAGTAATATTTTAAAATTTGATGACGAATTCCCGGAGCACAAAAAAATAGTTTTGATTGAGAATTATCGAAGTACAAAGAATATTTTGGACTCTGCTTATAAATTGATCCAAAATAACAATCCGGACAGACTCGAAGCAAAGACTGGTTTGAAAAAACTGCTAAATTGTAATGTGGAGGGTGCCGAGCCGGTAGAGATTCACCATTTCCCTACATTTTTGGAGGAATCGTTGTTTGTTGCTGAAAAGATCCAGTTTTTACAGACGGACGGTGTTGAGTTGGCTGATATTGCAATATTGGTGAGAAACAATAACCACGCAATTCCATTCACTGATGAGCTCAAATACCTGGGAATCCCCTATCAGGTCAGAAATCCTAGGGGGCTCATGTCACTTGCAGAGATTAAAGATTTGATTGGTGTGACAAAGTTCCTGGCGAACCCAAATGACGACATAGCTTTACTACGAATACTAAAAATGGATGTTTTTGAGATTCCTATGACTGATATATTGGAACTTTTGAATGGGAGTAAGAAAAACCACCTGTTCAAGTTGATAAAAGGGCAATTAGAGGATGACAACATGACTATTCCGGGAACTGAGGATCCGCTGAAGACCGTTTACTATTTACTTTTGGGATTGATCGAATTCTCGAAGAATAATCCGGTTGGAATTGTAATCAACGAATTCCTGACAAGGTCCAATTACCTAAATTATCTCGTGACAACTGAAAAATACGAGGAAATGGAGAATATTCATCAATTTGCTAAAAGAGTCGCAAAGTTTGAAAGGGAAAGCGAGCACAATACGGTTTTGGATTTTTCTGCTTACATTGATCTCTTGAATGAAGCTAATGCTACGCTGAATTATGATGATTCTCCGAAAAAGGAGTCGGTTCAGATTTTGACGTGTCATGGTAGCAAAGGACTACAGTTTAAATATGTCTTTATTGTGAACTTGGTAAACCAGCGCTTTCCTACAGGCAAAAGATGGGAGCCATTTTATGTTCCTGAGGATTTAACCAAGGAAATATTCCCAGAGGGAGATTTTCATTTACAGGAGGAGAGGAGATTGTTTTATGTGGCCATGACTAGAGCGGAGCAAAAAGTTTTCTTGTCGTATAGCGATCAATACGAGGGAAAGAAAAAATGGAAAGTTTCACCTTTTGTAGAAGAGGTCGAGAAAAGTGGTTATGGGATTCGCACTGATCATGAAGCTTCTGATGATTCGGTAAAGAAACTGCAGGAATTCAAGTCCCCAGCGCCACCTATTTTCAATTTGCCCCCATTCAAGAGTAAAAGAGTTAGTTATTCCCAGCTCGGAACGTTCAAGTCGTGTCCTTTGATGTACAACTACAGATATATAATGAAAGTACCTGTTCCTCAGTCACACGCGGCAAACTTTGGGTCCAGTGTTCATGAGACCTTAAATGAGCTTTATAAATTGATCAAAAAGGGAGATGACGTGAATTTAGTAAAGTTGAAAGAGCTTTATGAAGAGAGCTGGATTCCGTATGGCTTTGATAGCAAGGAGCATGAAACTATTCGATATGAAAAAGGCCTGGAGATTTTGGCTAAGTTCTACGAAACCAATTCGAAGCCGTGGATTATTCCTGCGTTTTTGGAAAGGCCTTTTAATCTAAAGCTTGGGCAGTATATGCTTTCTGGGCGTATAGATAGGATCGACAAGCTAGAGGATGGCACGTACGAGGTTATTGACTACAAGACAGGCCGAATGAAGTCTAATCCGAATCTGAAGAATGATTTGCAGCTTTCTATATACGCTCTAGCCTGCAGGGATATATTTGGAATCGAGGTCAGCAAGCTGAGTTTATATTTCCTAGAAGACAATGAGAAAATTTCTACAGAAAGAACGGATGATCAATTGAGTAAAATTGTCGACGATGTCGAAGGAACAATTTCTGAGTTGAAAAAGTCAGACTTCAATCCAACTCCTGGGTTTTTGTGCAGATTTTGTGATTATCGATTGATCTGCCCAGCGGTTTAGGCATCTATTTGTTGGCTGCTCCCGGTGTGTCAGTAATGACTAGGTCGACACCAAGTTCCATAATCATTTTTTTGATTCTTTCATCGTTGGCTCCCCAAACAGCGACTTTGACTCCTTTGCTTTTTATTTCGTTTACTAGTTCTTTTGTTGCGAGTGGAGCTGGGATGCAAATGTAACCGTTTGTGCTTTTTATTGAGCTTAGCATTTCGCTACTTGGCAGACTTTTCCGAATATTAAATGTTGTTTTGAATTTCTTTCCAATATTTTCTCCGCTAACGCTTAGGCCAGTACCTTCTAGCCCCTCAGCAGTCCTCGTGCCAGCTACTGAGTCAACTGTGTCCAGCATGCCTTTTATACGCTTTCTTCCAATTAGTGAGAGAAGCCCTGTCATGATTCCGTATTCTCCAGCAGGCATGTAGTAATATATTAATGGACGTGCTCCGTTAGATTTTTTCGCCTCTCTGATAATTGATTTATCAAAGGCCATTATGAAGTGTCTATCTCTTATTTTTCTGTAGCCCTCCTTTCCTTGATTTGCGGTATCAACGATGTTTAGAGCACTGTCTAATCTCTTTACAACCCCTTCTTCTTTTACGTCAAAGAAGATTGCAACATTCTGATTATTGCTGTCAGCAAGGATCTCCAAGGCTTTTTCCAGGCTTAACAACTTACCAACATTTTTTTTATCAATAGGTCCGTGGGATAAATATAATTTCCCGTCTGGCCCTTTGCGGAGATCTATTTCGATCTGTTTTTCTCCTCCGTTCAGTGCTGCTCTCAGCCCCTCTTCGGAATTTTCTCTATGCCTTCCATATCCCAATGATCTGTGGGCAACAACGAATTCATCCACGTTGAAACCAGCCTTGGAAAGCTCTTTTGCTCTTGCAGATATTTCTTCGTCGAAGGCTTTGGCATCAAAAGTTCCCTCCTCTCCAGCAAGAAAAGCATTAAGGCCAATAAATAGACTCGCCAATGCTCCTTTTCCAAAGGTCTCTTCCCAGAAACTTCTGATTTCCCTCATATCATTGAGCTCTTTTTGCGTTCTTTTCTCAATCACCTTCTCCTTTGATCTCTTTTCTGCGTCTTTCAAGGTTTTGCCAGCTCCGGTTCGCTCATCCTTAAGAACTGACTCTCTTTCCTCTCTTGCTTTTGACAAATTCCCTCCAGATTCCATACCAGATTCTTCGTCTAATGCTGGTTGTGTTCCCGATGAAGTGTCGTACATATTAGAACTTATATGCGGTAGTTATTTCATTGTTGTCCTCGTTGCTCTCTGCAATTGAGTTTTCACCGTCTACTACCACTTTTACAGTTCCTTCTTCTGGGTACTGATAGATTGACTTTGAAATTGGGTATTTGAAGCTAAATGCATCTCCTGGCGCGAGTTCGCTGTACGAGTCGCTGTTTGAGAACACTTCAGTTTCGTTGATGAATATTGCATACGTATATGGAGTTCCTCCTGGAACCGCGCCTTCACCTATGTTTTCCATAGTTACATTTACTTCGATGTCGTCCTCTGCTATTTCAGAAATGATTACTTCTGCGCTGACCGTTAGGTCTGGCAGGAATCTCTCTACGGCCTCTTCGGTCGCTGGCTCTTCTCCTGGTCCGTCAAAGATTTGTCCTTTGAATAGTTCTGAATTTTGAGTTGATAAAGCAAATACGCCGAACACTAGTCCGACTAGCAAGACAACTACTAAAGTTTTTGATCTGACTCCCATGATAATTAGGTTAGTTTATATTTGGCCTATCTAAAACAGAAGGTTCTATTTTCCCTCCTGCATCTCCGTCAGTTATTTTGTAGACATCTTTGTCTATCTTTTTAAATTCTTTGTATGCTGTGTTGTACATATTCACGGTGGTTCCGAGATTGTTGCCCATCTTTTGCATGTATGTGTCGTAACTTCCTAAGTGCTTACCCAAATCCCCCACTCTCTTTACGATGTCCTTCACTGACTCTTCCATTTTTAATGCTTTTAGGCCTTGGAGTACAGTTTGAAGATATGCAAAGAATGAAGTTGGAGAGACTATAATCACGTGTTTACTAAATGCGTATTCCATCAGATCATTAGCGTTTGTTTTTATAGCACCAATTTTGTAGATGAGCAGGTTATAGTAAACCCCCTCGGCAGGAATGAACATAAAAGCGAAGTCTGTAGTGTTTTCACTTTCTCTAATATATTTCGAAGTCTCATCAATTCTGTTTTTAATGTCCAATTTGAATTCTTTTTCGAGCCTTTCTCGTTTATCAGAGTCATTTTCCTCCATGATCTTGTTGTATTTCTCGAGGGAGAACTTTGCATCAATTGGTATTATCTTGTCCTTGAAGAAAACAGCTGCATCAACTATCTCGCCGTTTGAAAATTTGTACTGCATTTTGTACTGATTTGGCTGAAGGACGTGACCAAGTAGTGTTTCTAGAAAATACTCACCCAGGATCCCCCTTTGTTTTGGATTTTTTAGAATATTCTCGAGACTTTGCATTTGTTCTGAGAAATTTAGGACTTGTTTATTAGTTTCGTCTAGCTTTGTGAGTTTTTGGGTGACCTCTGATATCAGTTTAGAACTTTGTGAGAATTGTTTTTGAATTGTTTGTGAAGAAACCTCGAGGCCCTTCGAAAGTCTTTCTTGGATAACGTCTAGTCGTTGTTGTACCTCTTTGCGGTTTTCGGTTCCACTTTCGCGCATTTCTTTGCGTAGGGCTTCAATGTACTCGAAAACCAGCTTTTGATCGTCAGGTTGCTTTAGATCCCTAAGCTTGTAAATGATGAAGGCCATCCCTAGAAGTACACCAGCTCCGACTATAAATAGTAAATTTTCCATATGGGTAATATATACTGTTTTTCTTTACAATAAAACATTTTTTCCGTAGACTATTTTTGTTTTTTACTTAGGAATCATATATGTCGACAAAACTTGCAGACCTAGCGGAAAAATTAAAAATTCCAGTCAAAGATTTGAAGGAAAAAATTACTTCCCTAGGTTTTGATATAACTCCGCGTGCTCGTGTCATAGAAGATGACGTTGCTGAGCTAGTTTTGGACGAGCTTAAATCTAAGAAAGAAGAGGAAACAAAAGGGCCAGAGGATGTTGCTGAGATATATGACGAAATAATTGCAGAGGAGCGTGAGCGTGAAATAGTTAAGAGTCAGAGGAAGCAAAAAGCCGGAAAAACTGATACGAAAAAGTCTGATGTAAAAGTGAATAGGGAGGAAAAGGTAGAAATCGACACAAGCAAACCTATAGAGATCCCTGAATCTATTACTGTAAAGGAATTTGGCGAAAAAACTGGCATAAAGATTGCAAAGATTATTGGTGAACTGATGAAAAATGGGATTTTGGCAAACATTAACCAGCAAATTGATTTTGATACTGCACAGATTATTGCGGATGATATGAATGTCAAAATTAAGAGAAAAAGATCAGTAGCTGGCGTCGAAGAATTAATGGCAGGTGACATTTCAAAGCTATTGCAGGTGGATGACCCTTCAGATTTGAAAGAAAGGCCACCGGTTGTAGTTGTAATGGGACATGTTGATCATGGTAAAACTAAATTATTGGATTCAATTCGTGAAACTGATGTTGTGGCTGGAGAATCAGGTGGAATCACGCAACACATTGGTGCTTATCAAGTAGAAAAGAAGGGGAAGTTAATTACATTCCTCGACACTCCGGGTCATGAAGCTTTTACATCTATGAGGGCTCGTGGTGCAAAGGCCACAGATATAGCGATATTGGTAGTAGCTGCTGACGAAGGTGTTAAGCCTCAAACCATTGAGGCTATAAATCACGCGAGAGAGGCAGGAGTTCCAATCATTGTTGCTATTAATAAAATGGATAAGCCAAATGCTAACCCAGATAAGGTAAAAGGTGAATTGGCTGAGCACGACCTTCAACCAGAAGACTGGGGTGGAAAGACTGTAATGGTTCCGGTTTCAGCATTGAGAGGAGATGGGATTGATACTTTGCTAGAAATGGTACTTTTGACTGCTGAGATGGAGGATCTAAAAGCAAATCCAGATAGAGAAGCAGTTGGTACAGTAATCGAAGCTCATTTGGACTCAAATCTAGGGCCGGTAGCTACCATATTGATCAACACTGGAACGCTGAAGATAATGAATAATGTGATTGTTGGACAGACATATGGACGAATTAAGTTAATGAGAGATCACAATGGAAAACCTTTACGAATAGCTGGACCATCATCCCCTGCCCTAATTGCAGGATTGGCCAAGACTCCAAAGAGTGGTGACATCTTGCAAGTAGTCGCGAACGAGAAAATTGCAAAACAGAGGTCTGAAGAAGTCATACTGCAAACAAAACAGGAATCTGAGGAAAAAATGTCAGGAATGGATACGGTTATTTCGACAGTTAAATCAGAGAAGATCTTGAGACTTGTCGTAAAAGCGGACACAAAAGGCTCATTAGAGGCCATTAAGCAATCAGTAGCTAAAATTAAGGATGAAGAGGTAGCTGTAAAAATAATTCACAGTGGTGTTGGAAGTGTAAACAAATCAGATGTTATGATGGCGGCAGCAAGTGGTGGAATAGTAGCTGCATTCCATACTGATTTCGATTCACCTTATGTTGATAAAACAGCGGACCGTGAAGGTGTTGAGGTGAAAAAATACACTGTCATCTATGCTCTTCTTGAGGATATAAAGAAAATTCTTTCTGGGTTGTTAGATGCAGAAATAGTGAGAAAAGTCCTTGGACGCGCGCAGATTAAGCAGATTTTCCTTACTAAAAAGAAGGAAATGATCATTGGAGGTAAGGTATTGAGCGGTAAATTGCAAAACAAAGCTAAATTCGATATCCTTCGTGGTAAGGATGAAGAGGGCGAGGATAAAGTCGCTGGTGAGGGTCGGATAACGTCACTAAGAAAAGTTGATAAAGAGGTAAAGGAGATTGGAGAAGGAAACGATTGCGGTATGAAGGTAAATAGTGACATTCCAATTGAGGAAGGTGATATTTTCGAAGTGTATATTGAAGAAGAAAAACACAGAACATTATAAAAATACAAACATGCTTTATAGTAAACTTTTTGGAAGGACAAGACACAATCCTCCATGCGATGCGGATAGTGTAAACGCTAAGTTTTTAACTCAGGCTGGATTTATTGAAAAGCTAGCAGCTGGAATTTATAATCTATTGCCGCTTGGGTTTAGAGTATTTGATAAAATTAACAACATTATCGAGGAGGAGATGAATGCTGTGGAAGGGCAAAGGCTTTTGATGCCAGCCCTACATCCAATTGATATTTGGAAAACTACCGGTCGTGATAAAACGATGGACGAGATTTTGTACAGAACACATGCTTCTGGAGACAAAGAATTTGTCTTTGGCCCAAGTCATGAAGAAGCTGTGACTCCCCTAGCTGCAAAGTATATTAATTCTTATAAGGATTTACCTTTGAGTGTTTATCAAATTCAGACAAAGTTCAGAGACGAGCCACGTGCCAAGTCTGGGCTACTTCGAGGACGTGAATTTGGCATGAAGGACATGTACAGTTTTCATACTTCTGAGGAGGATTTGGATGAATACTATGAGCGTGTGAAGCAGGCTTATCTGAATGTATATGAAAGATGTAATTTGAAGGCACATGTTATTGAAGCATCAGGTGGACCTTTTACTGATAAATTCTCTCACGAGTTCTCAGTTGAGAGCGAGGTGGGCGAAGATACAATTATTGTTTGTGAAAAATGTGGGATTGCTCAAAATCTTGAAATTGCTGAGGGAAAAGTTGCCGATCCCGATGACAAAGAAGAAAAAGAGTTACCTATGGAACTTGTGGAAATCGAGCGAGGATTTACTGTTGCTGATAATGCAAAAGCTCATGGTGTACCTGAACACAAAATATTGAAAAGTGTTGTGTACAGTGTAGAAGACGAAGGTCTTATCGCGGTTGTAATTCGAGGAGATCTAAATGTAAGCGATGTAAAGCTGGAAAATTATCTAAAAAAACGACTAAGACCGGCGGATCCTAAAGTTTTGAAGGAAATGGGTCTGGTTCAGGGTTATATTTCGCCAGTAAATATGCCTGAGGGTGTGAATATTTCATTTATTGGTGATCATTCAATCAAAAATGTAAAAAACTTTGTAACTGGAGCAAATGAACATGCGAAGGATTACAAAAATGTAAATATGGCTAGAGACTTCGTAGTTAAGGACTTCACTGATCTTGTGGAAGTTAAGAGTGGTTTCGCCTGCGCAAAATGTGAAAAGCCTTTGAAGGAAATGCATGCCGTTGAAGTTGGTAATATATTTCAATTGGGTACTAGGTATAGTGAGGCTTTTTCTCTCAACTACACAGACAAAGATGGAAAATCAAAGCCATGCGTTATGGGTTGTTATGGAATTGGAAATACCCGTTTGATGGGTACAGCTGTAGAGGTTTTCCATGATGAGAAAGGAATCATTTGGCCAACAAATATTGCTCCTTATCATGTACATATAGTTTCTTTAGGTAAAGACGATGCTGTGAAGGATGGAGCCGAGAAATTGTATACAGATCTGCAGAAATCAGGAGTAGAAGTTTTATATGATGACAGAGATGTTAGTCCTGGTGTAAAGCTAAACGACGCTGATTTGATTGGAATTCCGCTACGATTAGTTGTGAGCAATAGAACTTTGGAGAAGGACGGAGTGGAGTGGAAGGAACGAGCTAGTGATAAGGCATCAGATGTTAAACTTTCTGAACTTAGTGACAAAGTAAAAAAATTCTTAAGCAAATAACTTGAAAGTACTTCTTTTTGGCAAGCTAGGAATGCTTGGTTCGCAAATGTTAAAAGCTCTTTCAGGGAGAGAAGATTTTGAAATGTATGCTTTCGACAAAAACGACTTCGATATTTCAGATAAAAATGCCTTAAGTGAAGCTCTTAAAAGAATTTCACCTAATTTTGTTATAAATTGTGCAGCTTATACAGCCGTAGATGATTGCGAAAAGGAAAGAGACGTCGCTATGAGGGTGAATGGGGAGGCCCCTGGTGCTATTGCTGCTGTATGCAAAGAAGAAGGTGCAGTACTTTTACATATCAGTACTGATTATGTTTTTGATGGAGAGAATTCTGATGGATATAAAGAAGATGATTCTACGTCCCCGGTAAATGCGTATGGTGAATCAAAATTGCTTGGAGAGAAATTGGTGGCTGAAAATATGGACGATTATTATATAGTGAGATCTTCTTGGCTTTATGGAACAAATGGGCAAAACTTTGTAGATACAATGCTTCGTCTGGCTGAAACTAAATCGGAGCTGAATGTTGTAGACGATCAGATTGGATCCCCTACTTATTCCAAGGATTTATGTGAAGAAGTCATTAGGTGTTTTCTTTCCCCATATGTTGCTGACTTACCCGAGCAACATGAAAGAATGCTGAATACCAATGATTACTCAGAAAAAAAGCTTCCTTTCGGTATTTATCATCTGACAAATACTGAACACACGAGCTGGTGTGGTTTTGCAAAAGAAATATTCAGGTTAAAAGATTTGAATGTTGAGGTTAATGCAGTTACTTCAGAGGAGTTCCAACGTCCTGCCAAACGACCTCACTGTTCTATTCTCAAAAACACAAAATTTGATTGCAAAATGAGATCTTGGAAAGACGCTCTGGAGGCTTATTTGAAATTAACTACTTGATAAAACCGGTGTTTTACTGTTTAATATCGCTGTTTAAGATTTTATATGAAAGGAATAATACTAGCTGGGGGAACAGGAAGTAGACTATCGCCTCTGACCAAGGTCACAAACAAGCATCTTTTGCCTGTGTTTAATAAACCAATGATTTATTATCCACTTTATTCACTGAAAGAGGCAGGAATTGATAATGTTTTAATTGTTTCTGGAAAGGGCCATGCAGGTGATTTCTTGGAGCTTCTAGGTTCTGGTGTCCAATTGGGTATGAAACTCTCATATGAGGTCCAGGAAGAGGCTGGAGGGATAGCTCAGGCACTTGGGCTGGCAGAACAATTTGCAAACAATGAAAAGGTTGTAGTTATTTTGGGAGATAATATTTTTGAGGATAGTATTGCTGAGGCTGCGAGAGAATTTTCAGCTCAACCTCGTGGAGCCAGAGTGTTTTTGAAAAAAGTTCAAAGGCCAGAATCTTATGGAGTTGCAGAGCTTGATGGAGACCAAATTGTATCAATTGTAGAAAAGCCGGAAAATCCTAAATCAGATATGGCAGTTACCGGTGTATATATGTATGATCCTCAAGTTTTTGATGTTGTTAAAAGCTTGAATCCATCAAATCGTAATGAATTGGAGATCACGGATGTAAATAATTACTATTTGGAACAAGGGACGCTGAAATACAGTACTCTTGATGGATTTTGGGGAGATGGAGGCGAATCCTTTGAAAGTCTGCACGATGCTTCTACATTAATCAGAGGTAGTCATTTGGCTCAGGTCCCAAAGGATTTATCAATTTTGGATCGAAAACAAGCAGGTATTAACAATGAGAATGAAAAATATTCTAGTGTCGGGCTCAATAGCCTATGATCATATAATGTTCTATAAGGGGCGATTCAAGGATTCATTGATTCCTGAGGAACTTGAAAATCTGAGTGTTTCCTTTTTGGCTGATTCAAGAGAAACCTTTTATGGAGGATGTGCGCCAAATATCGCGTACACTTTGAATCTTTTGGGCGAAAAGCCTCTAATTCTTGGTGTAGCCGGAAATGATTTTGAAGAGTACAAAAACTGGCTGATTAGTAATCATATTTCAACTGAGTACATACAAATCGATGATGCCAATCCCACAGCCGCAGCTTATATTCTGGCAGATAAAACACATAATCAGATTTCTATCTTCTCGCCTGGCGCATCTAGTTCTCTAGAACTTTGCAGAGATTTGTCATGCTGTGATCTTAATACAGTTGATTTCGCGGTATTGGCTCCAAATGTCCCAGACAAAATGCTTACAATTGCAGAGAATTTAATTAGAAGTAAAATCCCTTTTGTTTTTGATCCAGGCCAAGCAATACCAGCATTATCAAAGGAGTATCTGGCAATCATAATAGAAGGATGCGTAGGCATTCTCGCAAATGAATACGAGACGAGTCTCCTTGAGGAAAAAATGAGGATGAATTTCGACCAAATAGCAAAATGGGCGGGCTTTTATGTAGAGACGCTCGGGAAAAATGGATGCACAGTTTTTGAGGGAAACAACCAGGTAGATATTCCGGCTGTTGGTGGCCTGCAGGTCGTTGACGTAACAGGTTGCGGAGATGCTTTCAGATCAGGATTTTTACATGGTTATATTAATGACAAATCTCTCAAGGAGTCATGCGAAATGGCATGCACAGCAGCTTCTTTTGTTGTTGGAAAAAGTGGAACTCAAATCCATCACTTCACCAAGGAAGAGTTCGATTCTAGATTAAAAGAATTTTACTAAGTATGTTTCTCTCAAATTCTTTGTGCTTTTCGAGGAAGAGTCTGTTTGTTTCCTCTAGGTCTTTTATTATTTTTTCAGATTTTCCTAGAATAGTTTCTGTCGTTTTTGTTAACTGAATATGTGATTCTATTTTGTTTGCGTCCAGCATATATAATTCTAGACCTGCATATTTAAGCATATCCTTTACCTTCGGAGCGTAAGAAAGGGCTAGGAATGGCTTTTCAGCCCTAATTGCTGAAATTATAGAGTGTAGCCTCATTCCAACTACAAAACTTGAGCTACTAATTACATCTAGGAGCTCCTCTGTACTCTCTAGGGTCGGTATCACTTTTATTTTTGATTTATTATTTACTTCTGCGATCACTTTTTCATGTAGCACCTCATCTGCATCTTTC
>JAOZTS010000013.1 GCA_029939035.1 Candidatus Altimarinota bacterium
AAAATTGATAATATAAAAGCAGCCTGGAAGCCGAGGCAGCATATTTACAAAAACCGTTACAAAGGCAGAGGAAATATACAATCTCTCTCTTCATCCAGACGACGCCACTTTGACTTCTGATGGAAGTGTCACTTATGCCACGACACTTGTTTATGATAAATACTTCTCATCTTTATGGGGAAAGTAAGCACGAATCGCAAAAATGAAGAGCATATAGGGGTTAGTATTTTTTTTTTAGTTATTCAAATTTTCAAATTTTTTGAATTTTTTAGCGTTCACAAAAAAAACAACACACCCCTACATACGGAAACTATTTTCGCCCAAACATCTTCTCCAACTCACTCAAAGTCAAAGAAATCATAGTTGGTCGACCATGAGGACAAGTGTATGGCCTTTTCAACTTCGACATATCATCAATCAAAACCTGCATTTCCCCCAAGCTCAGCTTCTGTCCAAACTTGATAGCACTCCTGCATGACATGTAATTAATCATTTCTTCAAATCCTTGCACACGCGAAGGCTTTGACTCGTTCAGAATATCATCGAGAACATCCTTTATCACGCCTTCAGCATCTTCTCCTGACAAAAACGAGGGAACACCGTTCACGACAAACGTATTGCCTCCAAAAGGCTCAATATCAAATCCTAATCCATCAAAAACCGCCTTATTTCTCTCGATCACATCAACTTCCTCTCCAGAAAATTCAATCTGCAAAGGCACAAGCAATGGCTGCACAGCTTTTTGCTCATTTTCATACTGATCCATTAGCTGTTCATACCGAACTCTTTCGTGAGCCGCATGCTGATCTATCAACACAAGCCCAGTCTGATCCTGCGCAACTATATAAGATTCAGAAACCTGAGAGATGGCTTTCATAAGCCCATCCTCCTTCTCTTCAGAAATCGAAGTTGGTAAAGAAGTTTGCTGGATTTGCTGAGTATCTCTCTCCGACAAAAAATCTTTGGTAAAAGAAATTGCATCCTTCACGTCACCTTTAGGTTCAGAAACAGGGAATTTATCAGACATATATCTCTTTGATTCAGTAATACCTAGCGGAGTCAGACTTTCCTTTTCCAAAGCCGCCTTCACACACGAATACATCGTCCTGATCATCCTCTGTTGATCTTCAAAACGCACTTCCAACTTCCGAGGATGCACATTCACATCAATCAAAGATGGATCAATCGTAATATTTATTACAAAAACCGGTTTCTTGTTCTCCATCAACATCGAATGAAATGCAGATTTGATCGAATGCGCCAGCACAAAATGCTGGATATAACGACCATTAACAAAAAAGTACTGATGCTTCGTCGTACTTCTACTCAACGCCGGCTTTCCCACAAATCCCTCGATCTGAAAACTACTGCCCCCATAAAACACAGGAATCATAGCCTCCGAAGTCGCCACCCCAAACACATCCCTTACACGAGAAATCAAATCAGTAACAGGCGCCAAGTCAAAAACAACTTTCCCGTTATGCATCAATTTAAAAGCTATAGAAGGATTCGCCAAAGCAATATTGTTCATAACAGAAGTTATCTGCCCAAACTCAGTACTCTCACGCTTCAGATATTTCTGACGAGCAGGAGTATTGAAAAATAAATCAAAAACCTCAATAACCGTGCCATCACTCATCCCAACTTCGCTTGCAGTCACGATTTCCCCTCCATTGCACTCAATCACCGCACCCCCAACATCCCCAGCAGGTTTACTCTTTATCGTCATTTTCGAAACAGAGGCAATACTCGCCAACGCTTCACCTCGAAAACCCATAGTCTTTATCCTCCACAGATCCGCCTCCGAAGAAATTTTGCTCGTTGCATGCCTTTGCAAAGCCAATTCAAGATCGGCTCGCGACATCCCGCATCCATTATCAGTAATTTTCACAAAACCCTTCCCGCCATCCTTCACATCCACCAAAATCCGCGAAGAACCCGCATCAATACTATTTTCCACAAGCTCCTTCACCACCGAAGAAGGCCTCTCAACAACCTCACCCGCAGCAATCTGGTTAACCAAATTTTCTGGAAGAATCTTTATTACAGACATACTATCTCTCAATATTTATATACCCCTTATCCTGATTGGTATCATCATGGCGGTCTAATATAGCATCATCCTTATAAATGTTAAATAGAGTCGTACGCTTGGAGTAGTCTTCTAGCGTAGGGTAGCCGTTTAAAATAGTTACAGGGAAAGTATAAATAATGTAATTGTATGGAGTAATATGTAGTCCAAGCGCCATTCCTGAAGACAAAGCGTTCAGGTCGGTAATCAGTTTATTGTCGACAATAAAATCTCCGAGGTTATGGAAAAGCAAACTTCCTTTGTAGGTTTCAAAAGGGACAACGTCTTCCAGTCCACGCCCGATAAAGATATCCACACCCTGTTTCGCCAAAGCACGTGTGAAATGTTTTCTATCTTCATCAACTTCACCTCCACCTTTGTATTCAAACAACACCACAACTTCATCCACATTTTCATCAATTTCCTTAATCATGTCCAAATACTCTTTTTCCGCATCCTCATCCTCTATAAATTTACAGAAAACAATCTTCATATTGTTTTGCTCTTCGAGAGTACAAGCATTATCTAGATGATCAAAAAGGTAGAAATCCGCACCCACCAAGAACCGATCCTCAGTCCCACGAATATCACGCAAAAGCTTGTTTGTAGTGTAATCCGCACTCTCATCATAGTCTTGATCCCACTCCCAACTCGTCATAAATTCCAAAGTATTATCATCCGGCAAACTTCCAACTGCGAAAATACTCACGCCCTGGTATGGATCAACTTTCCCTTTCGAAAAAGAGAAATACAAATGACTCGTAGTCTCGTCTTCATGTTCTTCAATAAAGTCAGTCAAATTTGTATGTTTTTTCAATTCAGCTTCCATGTATCCACGCGCCTCCATCAAACTAAGCAAAGTATAAATAGAAGAAGGGGAGTCCAACTCCAGATCAAAAATATTAGGATAATCGAAATTAGTTATAGTGGCATTAGACGCCTCATCATGGAAAAGCGCCGCTCCATCAATCACATAATGAGAAAAATCCACACTAGCCAGAACCAAAGCATCTGGGGGCAAATTCTCATCCAAAAAAGTGCTCATTTTTTTCAGCTCACTGATCGGCGTATCCCATTTGAACAAAACCGGAACGATTTTTGCTTCAGGAAAATAATGTTTGATATAAGGAGAATGCGCAAAAATCGCATGTTCTTGAGGGAAAGCAGCATCGTTATAAACAGCTGCGCCTTCATCAACCATATCGTCAATGAGATCATCATCCAGTTCCAAATCGCCCTCAGTTGTAGAATAAACACACATCTCACACGTCTGCACATTGTCATTACCCTCTTCCAAACTCGACTCAAAATGATTAGGTCCCAAAATCACAACAACTGAAGGGTTTTTGACCTCCGCCAAACCTTCATAAAACCTATTAGCAGTAAATTGCGTAATAGAATGATGTGGCAAAACTATTCCCATTGGTGCTGACTCAAATTCCAGAGGTTCCCCCTTGTCAAAAATATGTTCCCACATCGTGCCGTCACCTGGATAAAGCGATTCAACACGCACGGACTCCTTGCCGCAACCAGCAAGTACGCCTGAAAATACCAACAAAATTAGTAACAAAAACAGTTTTTTCATAATTCTTATCTATAAAGTCTTCCACCCCATTCCACAACAGTGAAACCTTCTCTTTCAGGGGTTACAAGTTTTTGCTCAGCCACCTCTACCTTTTCATCCAGTCCTTTGTAATCGAAGAATACTCTGATTACAGAATCAGGCTCAGGCAATACAGTCAAAGGGGCATATTTATCAAAATCTTCTTGTGAAATAAATGTAATAAAGTAGTAAGGATCCTCAGAAAGAATAGGAACCCAGAACTCTTTGAAATCAGCAATTTCAATCTCATTCATACCAAGAACTGCCAATTTTTCATCAAAGAATTTCTCAACTCCATCACCCTCTACTACAAATCCTTCTTCCGGAGTCACAAAATCATAAGCATACCCTTCCCAGAACAGGTAAGGATAAACCCCTCCATCTCCAAAGTTGAAAATCTTGCTATCAGGCGTAGCCACAACATTCCATCCATCACTTAATTCAGGATCAGAAATAGAAATTCCTCCAGTTGGTTCAACATCTACAAAAACCTCCATTGTTTCTTCAGGATAAAGATAAACAACAGGTTTTCCTACTTCAGCAGTTGCTGGTGAGAAGAAAACAGTTATATATGCGCTACTTGTAGACCCATCATCGTAATAAGCTTTGAATTCGTAGTCGTTTGTTCCAAAAAACAAATTGTCCCAATCCATTTTTGCTCTATAAATGAAATTTGCATCACCGACTTTAAAATCTTGCAAAGTATAAACGTCAACTCTCGGCATAGAATTTCCCATATCGCCAGACGGAATAGTCGCTGTAACTACAATTTTCTTTGTGTTAGGAGAAACAACTCCTTCAAAAATCACAGGTTCTTCATGGAAATCACTATCAGGATCTGGGCTTTCGATAGTAATGTAATTCGCTCCAGTATAAACCTCAGGTTCTTCTTCCTCTTCTTCAGGCTCTTCCTCTTCTTCCACAACTTCTTCCTCTTCTTCTACAACTTCCTCCTCCTCGGCAACCTCTTCTTCAACTTCTCCTTCAGGTACAAAAACTTCTTCCTCGTCTTCACCACCAAAACTAAAATCAAGACTGCAGCCAGCTAAGGCAAAAACCAAAGCGAAACTCGCTAGTAAACTTAATAACTTTTTCATATTTAAACATTAGAAAATATCAACCGGAATAATACAATAAAAGCCATTTATTAGCCAGTTTTCTTCTTCATCTCATTCAGTTTTCGCAAAGCTTCAATTGGAGTCAAATTATTCACATCCACTTCGCTCAAATCTTTCAAAAGTTCACGATGAACTCGATTGTCTTCAAACATTTCTTCTTGATTAGGAGCCACTCGTTTTTTTGTAATCTTTTTCGATTCTAATTCACTCAAAACTCCACGCGCCCGCCCCACAACATCCACCGGCAAACCAGCCAGCTTCGCGACCTCAATTCCATAACTCTTATCCACTCCGCCTTCAACAACTTTGTACAAAAACACAACACCCTCAGTCTCATTTTCCCGAACAGCAACACTCATATTTTTTGCATGATCCAACTTGTCCGCAAGCTCGATCAGTTCATGATAATGAGTCGCAAATAGAGTTTTTGCCTTAATCTTGTCATGAATAAATTCCATAATAGCCCAGGCAATACTCACTCCATCATAAGTCGAAGTTCCACGCCCAACTTCATCCAAAATTATCAAACTTTTCTCAGTAGCCTGATTCAAAATATAAGAAGCCTCCTGCATTTCCACCATAAAAGTACTATCACCAGCCACCAGATTGTCAGACGCCCCAACTCTGGTGAAAATTCGATCCACGACGCCAATCTTCGCCGACTGCGCAGGAACAAAACTCCCAATCTGAGCCATCAAAACACAAAGAGCAACCTGCCTCAAATAAGTAGACTTTCCACCCATATTCGGTCCAGTAATCAATAAAAACGACTGATCCGCATTCATTTCGCAATCATTCGGAACAAAATCCGATCCCATTTTCTCAATAACTGGATGCCTACTGCCAATCACATTCAGTTCTCCATCCTCAGAAACTTCCGGCCTACAATACGCCCCTCTCTCAGCATTAAAAGCAAAACAACTAAACACATCCATCTCCGCAACAGCTTTCGCAGCCAACTGCAAAGCAACTAATTCTTTCACAACTTCCATCCGAACTTTATAGAAAAGTTCATATTCTAATTCCTTGATACGATCCTCAGCAGTCAAAACCTTTTCCTCGTATTCCTTCAACTCAGGGGTGATATACCGCTCAGCATTCACCAAAGTCTGCTTTCTCACGTAATCATCTGGCACATTCCCAGCACTCGCCTTGCTGACTTCAATATAGTATCCAAAAACTTTATTAAACTTCACTTTCAAAGTACTAATCCCAGTCCTCTTGCTCTCTCTCTCCTGCAAATCCTTGATAAATGTTTTCCCCTCAGTACTAATAGATCTCAAATCATCCAACTCAGAATTAAACCCATCCCGAATCATCCCACCATCACGAACAGAAATCGGGCACTCATCATTTATAGCTTTACCGACCAGCTCAACAATAGTAGGAAACTCAGCCACACCAGCCCCGGTCAGTTCATTCAAACGCGGAATAACTTTCAGCGATTCCTTCATTGCAACCAGATCTCTCGCATTTCCAGTCCCCAAACTCAGCCGACTCAACAGCCTTTCAATATCATAAACCTTACCCAATTCCTCTCTCACAGACCTCATCAAACTCGAGTCTCCAACAAATTTATCAACCTCTTTCAGCCGAACATCAATCTCAGCCTTCTTCAACAATGGATGCAAAACCCAATTTCGAAGCAGCCGACCACCCATCGCCGTCACAGAATTGTCCATTGCCCAAACCAAACTTCCCTCCTTCGCTCCACGACTAGTTCGAAAGAGTTCCAAATTTCTAATACAAGCTTCATCCAACGGCATAAAATCAGCCACGCCATAATAGGAAATTCTCTGAATATGTTTCAAATCAGTCTTCTGCGTCTCCTTTAAATATTCATAAAGCATTCCCGCGGCCAAAGTGGCCTGTGGCCGACTCTCTAGCCCAAAAACACTCAAAGATTTTACTTCAAAACTATCTTTCAACGACGTCTCAGCGTCTTTCATATAAGAATACGGAAATACATATCCCTGTTTCACACGAGCAGTAAGTTCCTCTTCACAAATACATTCAGCAGCATCCACCCTCTGCATCTCATTTTCCAATTCACTAAACTTTTCAAACTCAGTAACACGAAAGTCACCAGTCGTCACATCCGCATACGCAAACCCAAACTTCGCACCATCCTCAACCACACACGCAACATAATTATTTGCATTTCGATCCAACAATCCTTCATCAAATGTGGTACCTGGAGTCACAACCCTAACAACTTCCCTCTCCACAATCCCTTTCCCAGTCGGCTCCGTGATCTGATCACACACAGCAACTTTCTTCCCTGCTCGAGTCAGCTTCGGCAAATACTGATTCACCGCATGAAAGGGGACACCACACATCGGTGCGCTATTTGCACCACCCTTACCACGAGTCGTCAAAGTAATCTGCAAAACTTCCGCCGCCTCCACAGCATCCTCAAAAAACATCTCATAAAAATCACCCATCCGAAAAAGCAGAATACCATCACTGTATTTCTCCTTTAGTGCTTTGTATTGCGCCATCATCGGCGTAAGCTTGGTCATTCTTTCTTTTTTATTATAAGTCTAGCACCCTTCAAAGCCTCCAGTTTTTTACGCAATTCCTCTGTCGGTCTACGCAAAGTTTTCGGTCCGGGAGGAAATGGTACAGGGGTTGTTGGAAAAATTTGCGGAGTAATAAGTTTAGGGCCACCCTCTTCCTGTTCATCTCCATCTTCTTCTCCCTCAAAACGCTTGCCGCCAGGGATCTTAGTGATTTTCATATTTCATAGTTAAAAGTGGACTCTAATTCTATAGAAATCACAAAGAAGTGCAAATATTTCCTATTCATTTAATAATGGATAAATATCTATAGCAGGTTCCTCGTACGGGTGAGCCCTCTTCAGCTCATCAATAACAGTCTGCAACTTTCCGTAAGGACAAATAGTCTCAATCTTCTCCTCGTCCACATCTTCAACTTGGCCAGCTTTCCCCACAAAAGGTTTCGTTCCTTCTAGTCCGCGAAAACGCCCAGTTCCTTTAGTACTAAAACTACAAAAATCATAGTTCCCAATATGCCCAGCTCCGCACTCACTCAAAACTTTCCTCACATCATCAGCGTGACTAGTCGGGACAAACACTGCAATTTTTACGAATTTTAGTTTCATGTCGCCATTATACACAAATTTAAACAGCCCCAAAACTCGCCCCATTCTCTCCATAAATCTTCCGTATCCCATCAATTGCCCCAAACAATTCATCAGTAGTTCGACTACTCGGGAAAAGACTCATATTGTAATTGCGAACAAGCCCGGTCACTCCGACCCCCAGCAATCGCACAGCCCTCCCAGCATCCAAATTCCTCAAAAGCAACTTCTTCACAATCGGCCAAAGCTCGCTGTCCGCCGACATTAGCCCACCAAAGTTTTTGTTAAAAGCAAAATCCTCAAATCCATGTCTGCCCACCGATCCTTCTATCTTGTAACGAATCCGCACAAACACAGTCTTTGCTTTCATCTCATATCTCCGTAGTTTCTCAAAAACTATCGCAGACAAAGCCTTCAAAATCTTCACGCACGCCTTCTTGTCAGTCAGTCCTCCATCATAAACCGTCCGCTCTTTCGAAATAGATTTTGGCAAAGAAGAAGCAGAAATCACTTCAGAATTATCAATGCCCAGACATTTTTTCCAAATCGGCACGCCCTGCACTCCAAACTTCTCCAGAATTTCCTCAAACTTCAATGCCGCCACATCACCCACAAGCTTCAAACCATATCTTTCCAAAGCAGCTGCAGTTTTGGGCCCTATTCCAGGAATAGCCCGCACAGGCAACGGCGCCAAAAACGCTTGTTCTTTCCCAAAAGGAACAACAGTCAACTTATGAGGTTTATTCTGACTGGAGGCCGTCTTTGATACAGTCTTGTTACTCGAAAGGCCACACGATGCAGAAATCCCAATTCGCTTATACACCTCCATCAAAATCCCACGAGCAATCTCCGAAACACTTTTTCCATACGCCTTATCGTAACCGGTAATATCCAAATATGCCTCATCAATAGAAGCCATCTCAACATCAGGAGTAAACTTTGAAAAGATTTCATACATGCCCTGCGAGGCCCGCCTATATGCTTCGAAATTCCCCGGCACAATGATTCCTTTAGGACACAAACGCGTTGCCTTAAACATCGGCATGCCAGTCTTTACACCGCACGCCTTCGCCTCATAACTCGCGGCCGAGACAATGCCCTTTGTCCCAGAAGGCCCGCCAACCAAAACCGGCTTGCCTCGCAACTTGGGATTTAATACTTGTTCTACAGAGGCAAAAAAAGCGTCTGCATCGATATGTAAGATGTGACGCCTTTCCCGGCGTATCGGTAATTTAAACATAATCTTTAAAACATAACAGCTTGCCCCTCCAATTTGTATTTACCTACTTTCAGATGTCGTCTCCAAGATTTGATTCTTTGCCACAAGCTTCTTTTTTTCACGTTGATAGCTTTTCTCCACCCGTGAGCAGGATTGATTTTACTTTTCCTCAGTCTTATGGCTGATCTTTTTTTGATGTTTGTATCGACAGTTAGTGTGATAAACATAATATATTTGGTTAATTAATTAGTTGAGTAAATAACGCTGACTTAAAAGCGCCAGCTCAAGCTGTTTTTTAGTGATTAAAATTCTACAAACTCCAACTGCCCGTTGTTTCTTAGGAGTACCGCCTTATCAAGGACGTAACTGTGCCTTGTACAACCAATTCTTCAATTGGATGTATGTCCTCATATTCCTTGTTCTCTGCTTTTAAATAAATCTTTCCTCCCTGCTTTACTAGTCTTTTCAAAGTATTTTCATTATCAATCAAAGCCACAACAATGTCTCCGTCCTTCGCTTCTTTCTTTGTATTCACAAGAACCAAATCTCCCTCGTAAATCCCTGCGTCGATCATACTTCTTCCTGTTACTTCCAACATAAAGAAATCTTTATTATTCTTCGCAAGATCCTCTCCGACACTCATCCACCCATTCACATATTCATCAGTCACAACAGGACCACCGGCAGGAATCGAACCAAGAATTGGCAGACTCACTCCGCCCCCGATCAATTTCTGCTTTACGCTCTCCAACAATTTGATCCCTCTAGGAGTGTCATCTTTTTCGAGGTAACCTTTTTCTTGCAAAGCTTTCAAATGTTTCAAGATGCTGTTGTCAGAACTAACCTGAAATTTCTCTTTCATCTCTTTGATAGTAGGAGATTTTCCATAAGTAGATTGGTATTCCTCAATGAATTTCAATACTGCTTCCTGTTTGTCTGTTAAATATTCGTTCATATTTCTCATTAGGTAAGTATAAGCTCACCCCCAATATAGGTGAGGAAACTCTCACCGTCAAGTTAAAAGAACTTTACAGACTGAAAACTACATTTCTACCTCGAAGATGTTCTCCATTTTAAGCCCCCAAATGGCTGCAAGGGGTATCAAGAAAATGTTCTTTCTATGTCGATTATAGTATCGAACCATCTTATTATAATTCTTTGATTTTTGCTCAATAGTGATCTCTAAATCATCAATTCTCTTCCTTAATTCCAGAAAATTAGTATCTTTCGACAACTCCTGAACGCTTTTCCCAAGAGCAATAACCTTATCAATCACTTTACTCACATCATATTCATATTCAATTTTTTTCCCACTCGCACCGTAAGATTTTGCAGCGCGCTTCCGTTTATCGATCATCTCCTGCAACAAGCTCTCCTGGTCACCAGAATACTCGCGCACAGTTTCAATCAAATTCGGCAACATATCGTGTCGCTTCCGCAACGATTCATCCACAACTTCCCATTCTTCCCGAATCCGTTTCCGCAGCCCACGAAGATGCCTTACCCCCACGATCACCCACAAAACAAGTATCAGAACGACCGCACTACCTATAATGAGAATATTTATTAGTTCCATATCGATTAAGAAAATAGCATATCTTTCACTTTTTGTGCAGACTTCTCCCACGAAAACCGACCCGCAAGAGCCGCCGAATCCGCAGAGAACCCATCCTGATTGGCCTTCAACGACATTTTTTTAAACGCATCTTTCAACGCTCCCTTCTTTTCAATATCCACAAACAAAGCCGCATCTCCAGCCACTTCCCGATGCACAGGGATATCTGACAATATCAAAGGAGCAGTACTATTCGCCGCTTCCAAAATAGGAATATTAAATCCTTCTTGATCTGAAACATTCACAAATCCCGCACAACTTCTATACATTGCCGCCAACGATTTCTCATTCAAAAACCCGGTCTTTACCACATTCTCACCTCCATCATAACTTTTATAAAGCTTACCAGCATGCAACTTTCCGCCAACCAAAACCAAAGGCAACTCTCCACCCTCGCTAACATACATATCATGCTCTTTCTTCAAATATTCCACATTCTTCCTCTCATCATATCCACCAACATATAGGAAAAACTGTTCATCTTTCAGACTAAATCGCGTCAGTACATCCGAAATATCTACACGAGGCATCAACGATTTATAAAAAGGCCCCGCATCATTATATACAACTCGAACTCTCTCCGGCTCCACATCGCAAACCGAAACAATATCCTTTTTCGAAGCTTCAGAAACTGTCAAAACCATACTTGCATTCGACACAGCTCGCTGATTCCGACCATGATACATCTTTGACAGCAAACCACGCCGATAACTCTTTCTCATCCACGGAATACAGTCATGTATAGCCACAACCGTCTTTATCCCTTTGCCATACCAGTCCTTCGTCCATGGAATACTTGGATAAGTGTAGAAAGCAATATCCACACCCTCCTTCTCAAAAAACTCCGGCAATGATATCTGCTCCCACCAACTTTTCTTCATCCCCTTAGTTCCGAGCAGTCTTTGTTTGATAACCTTGATTCGAACATTGCTAGGAAATGAAACCTCCACTTTTTTCGGCACAACCAGTATGTATTCATTCCCAGGATCGATCTTTGCCAATTCCCGAAATAGATTCAAAGTATACTGTCCAATCCCAGTAAAAGGTTCACACAACAATCTCGCATTTACTCCTATTTTCATTTTTTATAATTAAGAATGATATCCACGATCGCCTTTAGTCCGTTCTTGTATTTATTATCATACGAAAGTTCGTTGTTGAATGTTAGGTCAATATTGCTAATGAAATCTTCTCGCGAAATATCACCACTGATCATCGACCAACCAAATTTTCTGACAAAAAGATGAGCGTTCTCTTCCTGATCTCCACGACTGGCTTCAGTACTCAGTGGAATTATCAGAACTTTTTTCTGTAATAATGCTAATTCCGCCAACACATTTGCTCCACCCCGAGTCACAGCCATCTCACTGATTGCATAAACGTCCGCCAATTCGCGACCCAGAAATTCATACTGCACATAACCACGTTTATTCACCCCAATATCCAAATTTCCTTTTCCAACTATATGAACTATCTGAAATTTCTTCGTCAATTCATCCAAAGAAGCTCGTACTAAATCATTTATCTGCGCAGCACCCTGGCTTCCACCAACCACAAGAAGTACCGGTCGATGTTTGTCGAACCCAGTAAACCGATAACCCGCCTCAATGTCTCCAGAAAGAATTTCTACACGAACAGGGGAGCCAGTATATTCAGCTTTCTTCAGAATTTTCTTTGGAAGGTAAGACAATGTTTCCTCAAAACTTACACAAACTTTCTTCGCAAATTTAAAACTAATTTTATTCGCCAACCCAGGAGAAATGTCAGATTCATGAATCACAACCGGAATCTTTAACCATCTAGCAGCCATTACAACAGGCACGCTAACATAACCTCCTTTACTAAAAACAACATCCGGCTCAAACGCCTTCAGCAATTTCTTAGCTTGGAAAAATCCAACAGGCACTCGGAATGCATCTACCAAATTCTCAAAAGAAAAATACCTACGCAACTTACCGCAGCTCACACCTTCATATCGGACACCAACATTCTCTACCATCTTCTTTTCCATTCCATTCGTAGAACCGATGTATAGAAGTTCATTTCCATTTCTAACTTCTTCTATAACGGCCAGATTGGGTATGACGTGTCCCCCTGTTCCTCCACCTGTTAGTACTATTCGCATGATAAGTTGTATGTTGAGAAATATTTAATAAAATTCCAATTCCGATCAGTGATGCTACCAACGACGATCCTCCATAACTCACAAACGGCAACGTGATTCCCGTCACCGGCATCAACGCCGTGTTCACAGCAATATTAATGAAAGCCTGAATAACAATCCAGGTCGTTATTCCAACGGCGACAAACATTTCATAATTACTCGCAGCCCTATTTGCAATAGTGTAACCCCGAATGGCTATCAAAAAGTAAGCCAAAACGATAAAAGTTATTCTCAGAAATCCTAATTCTTCCGCAGAAGCAGCAAAGATGAAGTCATCCGAAGCTTGCGGTAACCAATACGATTTCTGTATTCCCTGGGTCAAACCTTTTCCCCAAAAACCACCGGTTGCCACAGCAATATTCGCCTGCTGAGACTGCCAGCAATAATCCTCAATACATTCGTCCTCCACCATCATAAATCCCTTGAATCTTTCCTGAACGTGCGGAACAGCCGACACCACCACGATAGTGGCCAACATCGCCAAAAGAACACCAAAAGCCAAATGCTTTATCCGCGCTCCTGCAACAAAGAAAATAGAGATAGCAATTATCCCAACAACCATCGTAGAACCATAATCATTCTGCAAAACAATCGGCAAAATCATCAATCCGGTAATAATACAAAACGGAATAAATCCATTCTGGAAACTCTCCACACTATCCCGCTTTTTACTCAGCCAATACGCCAAGTACAGAATTATACCCAGCTTCGCAAACTCCGAGGGCTGCAAAGAAGTTTCAAAAATCACCAACCAGTTCGTAGCAATCGTTCCAAAAGCTTCCCCAGAAACCAGTACGATAAACAAAAGAACAATCAGGAATAAATAAAAAATAAATGAAATCCTTTTCCAAAATTTCATAGACAATTTCAAAGCTACGAAAAACGACACAATTCCAACAAAAAGCCTAAACAGATGCTTCTTAAAAAGCAGATAACAGTCCACAGCATCATCACTACAATTCGGATACACCACATCCGGTGCACTCAAACTTATAGACTTCGGCACCCCAATACTCGTGATCATAATCAGCCCAAAAATCAGCAAGAAAAGCACTGCCAAAGCCAAAACTGTATCGAACTTAAATATCTTTCTCATGTGGGAAAGATACTACTAGTTTAATTGTATTTTATCAATATTTGTGGTTCCATAAAGACCATGAAAAATATATCAATTCTCACTCTTTTATTAATTATCTCGGACCAAGCGACCAAATTCCTCGCAACAAAATATTTGCCTATTTCAAAAAACACAGGGATAGCATTTGGGATACCAGTTCCGCAATTACTTCTAATCGTTCTAACAGTCGCACTTCTCGGCGTATTAGTTTACTTCATCAGAAAAGAACTCAATCTCAAAAAACATCTCGCCCAAGTATTAACAGCAGCGGTTTTGGCAGGAGGAATCAGTAATCTAGTGGATCGTCTTTATCACGGATATGTGATCGATTTCATAGCCGTATCGTATTGGCCAACATTCAATCTTGCGGACATTTACATAACTGCAGGAATATTGTTGCTAATATCCTTTTATGGTAAACTCAAAAAAGCAAATTAACCTTATTCTTATGGCAGAACTAGGACCACCAAAAATATCATTTCCACGTTTTCTATTAAAAATACTAGCAGGAATGACAGGAGGAGTTATCGGCACATTGTTGTTGTTACTCGTATTCGTTTTATCCTCATCAATCCTTACTCCAGTATTAAATCCAAGTCCTGACCAATACGTCAGTCCGATCTTCATTTTCTTCTTAATGGTGATGATTTTCCTGGCAACAACTGTTGGGAATCTATTGAGCACATTCTTGATTTCATACACAGAACAGGAAAAATACACTCGCAGATCAACAGCGATCTATCAGATATTCATCGTACATATAATCATCTTTATATTAATGGTTCCCGTCTATTTCGTAACTTCTTCAATAGACATCGGAATCGTGGTCTGGGCAGTAGCACTTCACGTTATAGTTTCAGCTCAAACCAGTATGCTGGTTTTGGAAATAGTTTCCGATCGCAAATACGCCCTCGTCGGCCTCTACGGAGTAACATTTTCGATCCTAATCAGTGCTCTCGTCATCTTCCTGATGGCGAAAATCATAGAAAGTCCAACAATCCTACTATTCGCAGCTCTACCAGTAGTCTGGGGTTCAATTGCCTTCACTCAGAGCGTTGTGACCATGGTTTACGGCTGGATAGTTGAAGTCTACGACAAAGACTTCCTAGCCGCAGATACAGTCTACGGACAAGACTATGGAAAAACTGTCGAGAAAAAAGAAGCACCAAAAGCTAAGGACGAAAAAGGCGCAGACTTTTTGAGGCACAACTAGACCAACCCCTCAGAAAGCTCTTTCCGCATCACCTCAACAGGCGCATCTTTTTCCGTAAACAGTTTAAACTGCTCAACAGCCTGATACAGAAGCATTTTGTCCCCGGTAATCACAGTCTTTCCCATACTCTCCGCCGCAACCAATAAAGGAGTCATCAAAGGTTTGTAAACAATATCCATTACCACATCAAACCTCTTCACATATTGCTCAGAAATCAAATTATTCAACTCGGCATCAGGATTCAAAGTCCATATAGAACTCGCTTGCACCAAAATATCTCCATCAAATTTATCCGCCTCATTAATCCCACCATACAAAACTCCTTCAAAATCTCCAGCCAACTCCTCAGCTTTATCTTTACTCCTATTAATAATTGCCACTTCGGCACCCTCCTTCAAAAGTCCATAAACCACAGCTCGAGCAGCACCTCCAGCACCGATCACGACGGCCTTCTTGCCCGAAAGCTCCCCAACAGCCTCCTTCAACGCCTTATTCGCCCCCACAAAATCCGTATTATATCCATACAAAAAGCCACCTCGATTAAGCACAGTATTCACCACCCCAATCTTTTTAGCATCCTCATCAACTTCATCCAAGTAGGTCCTCACATCCTCCTTGTGTGGCAAGGAAACCGACAAGCCGCTCACCGGCTCGTGCCTCACAGTTTTCATGAACTCAGCCAGTTTCACATCCGGAATATCGTAAACTCGATACTCAGCATCAAGACCAGCCTCCTTAAAAGCCGCATTAAAAATAGCAGGCGACAAAGAATGCCCAGCAGGATGGGCTAAAATTCCATATTTCTTATGCATCTGTTACTAATTATTTTTGTTCTCAAAATGATTACCGACCTTTTCGACTGCTCTCAGAATTTCGAGTGGCATCATCCAAACAGTTGTATTTGATTGATCAGATGAAAGATCGTTTACAGATTGTAAAGTACGTAGGTGCAACGCTCCAGGAGCTTCTGCCAAAGTTTTTGCAGCCTTTGCAAGATTGTCTGAAGCGATAACTTCACCTTCAGCCTTGATAATAACCGCTTTCTTTTCACGATCAGCCTCCGCAACTTTCGCCATTGTTCTCTTTAAATCTTGTGGAAGTACAACGTCCTTTAGCTCAACTGATTCAACCTTGATTCCCCAAGGATCAGTAGCTTTATCT
>JAOZTS010000089.1 GCA_029939035.1 Candidatus Altimarinota bacterium
CATGCAAAGAGTGCTATGAAGAGGTATCAGATGGAGATGGTTTTGAAGATGAAACAGAGAAAATAAAAAAATTCGCGAAGAATGCAAAAAAAGAGGCAACTAAAGCATACAAAAAGCATGTACCTGCAAAAACTCGTAAGAAGATTAAAAAAGGCATAAAGAAAGCTAAAAGTACTGCTAAAGATGTTGTAGAAAAGGCCAAAAAGAAACTAAAAGACGAAGAATAAATGCAAAATCCAGTTATCGGAATAATCGGAGGCAAAGGGCACATGGGTGCTCTCTTTGGGGCATTTTTTCGTGATAGAGGAGTAAAAGTTATAATTTCAGATCTCAAAACCCCTCTGACGAACAAAAAAGTTGCACAAGAAGCCGACATTACGATAGTTTCAGTGCCCATTAATAAAGCCGAAAAAGTTATCAAAGAAATAATCCCTCATGTTCCAATAGACTGTGCAATTATGGACTTTACTTCAGTCAAAATCATGCCAGTTAACACTATGCTAAAGGGGAAATGCGAGGTGCTCGGGATGCACCCAATGTTTGGGAATAGCAATCCTATTCCAGGCCAATCAATAATTCTTACACCTACAAAGAGATCAGGAAAATGGTCGCAATGGATCGAAAAATTCCTAAAAGAAAATCAGGTAAAAATCCGGACAATGAGTCCAGCTGAGCACGACAAAATGATGAATGTAGCTCAAGGACTTATACATTTCGCTGACATCACATTTGCAGATGCACTTAGAAGAACAAAAATGCCAACAAAAGAATTGCTAAAATTAACCTCAAAAGCATCAGAGCTAAAAGTACAACTTGCAGCTAGAATCATTGACCAAGATCCAGGACTTTACGCAAACATCCAAATCGAGAATCCAAACACTCTAACATCTCTAAAACTATACAAAAAATCAGTCGAAGAGCTGATAAGGATTGTCCAAAAGAAGGATCTAAAAGCATTCGAAAAGTACTTCAAAGACTGCCAAAAGCATTTCAAATCATATTCAAAAGAGGCCTTCGACACAAGCTCGTACTTGATAGATAAATTAGTGCAAAAGGAACGAAAAAAATCCACAGCCAAACCACAAAAGGCAAAGAAGTCCGACATAGCTGTGCTCGGCCCAAAAAACACTTTCTCAGAAATGGCCGCTGACAAATACGACAATAAAAAGAATAAATATTATGCAACGACAATCGACGAAGTATTCGAACTAGTAGCAAAAGGGCGAGTAGAAAAGGGGATTGTGCCAATAGAAAACAAACTCGAAGGAACCATCAGAGAAACTCTCGACAACCTGTTCGAAAAAAACGTGAAAATATCTGAGGAAATAAATCTACCAATCAACCACACATTGATAATACTCCCACACGCAAAAGAAAAAGATATAAAAACGATCTACTCACACCCCCAAGCACTCAAACAGTGCAAAAGATTCTTGAAAAAGAATTTCCCGAAAGCAATATTGCTCAGCACCACTTCAACAGCATTCGCCATCGAAAAGATAATCACAAAGAACGACAAATCATGCGCAGCAATAGCTCCAAAGATCGCAGCAGAAAGAGAAAAGCTAAAACCCCTTGATGAAAACATCGAAGATGAAAAAAACAATTCAACTTCATTCATAGTAGTCCAAAAAGGTCGCCCAACTCCAAAGACCGTTCAAAAGAATTGCAAAAAGACTTCAATTGCATTCCACTTCGACAAAGATTCGCCCGGTTCACTCTTCACAGTCTTCAAAGACTTCGCCGACGCCAAAATCAACATGACCAAAATCGAATCCCGCCCAACCAAGGCTAGCCTAGGAGACTACATCTTCTACCTCGACTTCGACGGCTGCATCTCCGAGCCAAAGGTCGCAAAAATCCTCAAAAAAGTGGAGGCGAAAGTGGCTAGGATGAAGGTGTTGGGGAGTTACTAGAAAACTGTGGTCGACCACAGTTTTTGCCAAATAATGGCTTGTAAGAGCCAGTTGTTTTTGGGAATCCGTCACCGGTGACAGATTCCTTGCCACCACCACCGGCTAGCAGTATAATTTACATGACAGGGCTGCCGCGCAAGCTGCACCAAAAAGAGCTCCATTCGGGGCTCTTTTTCATACACGGGTCTTGAAAGAAACACGAAACATGGTATAATTATCATATGGATATGCAAGACCCAAACAGGCACAAACTTCAAACCTTCAATGAAGAATTTCAGAACTTTTTCCATGCATGGAGTGCTAATTGGACACCCATTGGACACCTTGGGCAAACAGCAGGACCGGTATTTACACCAAAAAGAATAAAGAAGATGATGAGCGATAAGCAAGTAGAAGCTCAGAAACCCGAGGAGGAAGCATTTGAAAAATTAATAGAATACAGTGCTACATCACTTGTTATTGCATATCGAGAAGGTGAATACGAGTTAATGATTGATAGAATCAATGAGCAATACCATCTGGGGCATCTACAAGGACAAAGAGATTATCCAAGATTCATATCAGCAGTAATGAAAAGAACATTTGCAATATTATCGAGTGTGGAAGAAAATGATAACTCCAAAATTGGCGAAGTTATTCAAAAACAAAGAGGAAAGTTTCACTCAGACCTAAAATTCGGGTTTGAAAACCCCACACAAGAAAAACCTTCATCATTTAAAGATGCTGTTGAATTAAATACTAAGATGCCACTCACAGAAGGAATTCAGCTATTAGCTGACTACCACGAAGCAAGTCCAGATGCTGTACGTGCAGCATTTTTAAATTTAAGGAATGCAGAAGAAGGAAGTACAGTATTATTCAAAGAAACAGTAATGAGTGGGTATCCATGCATTTACGTAGATATTTTTGATAAAAACGGAGAATTTACTAGAAATGAAGCGATCGATATCCATACAGGACAACCAATGGCGCGAATAAGCTAATGTTCACTACCTCAACCCTTTCATCATCTCAACCTTCTTAGCAATCAGCTCAGCAGTTCCAATATCTTTACGATGGAAAACAGGCCCTTTCACAGAACCAACTGCACTCTGAGCTAAACGCTCAGCTTCTTCGATAGTATCCGCAACTCCAACGAAAGCTATTGCACGCGATCCGCTGAGATACAGACCGTCGTCACGTTGATCAACAGAAGCATAATAAGCATGAACTCCTTCTGGGATTTCGCCAACTTCGATCTTTTCACCCTTAACAGGTTTGTCAGGATATCCTTCTGGAACTACATATTTGCAAACGGTAGCCTTTTTCTCGAATTCCACCGAAACCTGATCCAAAGTCTTATTTATAATTCCTTCACAAATATCCACAAAATCACCTTTCAATAAAGGGAAAATATTCATCGCCTCAGGATCTCCGAAACGAGCATTGTACTCGATCAGCCGAACACCTTTAGCAGTAGCAATAAATCCGCCATACATTATTCCTTTAAAATAAACTCCTGCATCCTCAAACAAAGCTTTCAAAACTTTCTTGTTCATATCTGAAGCTTCATTGATGTCATGCAGAGTCAGAAATGGCATTCCATGATCAGCCATGGAGTAAGTCCCCATTCCACCAGTATTTGGCCCTTCATCGCCCTCATACGCTCTCTTGTGATCCTGTATGACAGGCATGTCCACACAATACGTTCCATCACAGAAACTCATCAGGCTAAATTCCTGACCGATCAGTTTTTCTTCAACAACCACACGCCCGCTATCAACTAGACATTCACGAGCATAAGCCAAACCTTCTTCCATTCCATTCAAATGATCTCCGCTAACTTTCACGCCCTTTCCACCTTTCAAACCATCCGCCTTCACAACATAATCATCGCCCAATTCTAAAAAGAAATCCTCGAGACCATCTTCATTGTAGAATACGCGAAAATCAGGGTTTCCAGGAATCTGAAATTTCTCAAGTAAGTCACGAGTATATGATTTAGAAGATTCCAACCGACCAACAGTGGCCAATGGACTAGCACTATGAATTTCCAGCTCCAGCAACATATCCACAATACCTGCTTCAATTGGGGCCTCCGGCCCCACCACCGCAAAATCAGGCCTCACACGCGAAGCAAATTCACCAATAGCCTCTTTATCACAAACATCTGCAATCAAATATTCGGCAGCCATCTCACTAATCCCCGGGTTCACAGCCCCTCCCACAACATACAGCTCCACCTCATATCTACTTCGAACCAAAGCCTCAGCCATAATATGCTCTCGGGCTCCATTCCCGATAAGTAAAACTTTTTTCTTATCCATATTAAACTAAATTAAGTTGTTGATCTTGATCAGATCTCTCGTCCAACGATGCGCAAGCACGAGAAGAACAACGATCCGATGCATGAGCCTCTAATTCTTTTTTTGTAATATCTGTCTTGTACTTTCCATCTGCGCAGGCCATACACATGTCTTTCATGTTTTTGTTACCCTTTATACAAGACTTGAAGACATCATCAACGCTAGCATAGAACAATTTGTCTGCTCCAATAGATTTGCAAATCTCATCTATATCCATGTCACCCGCAATCAGTTCTTCTTTTGTTGGAATGTCGACGCCATAAGGGCATGTGTGTTTTACTGGAGGATAATAAGAAGAGAAATAGATTTTTTCAGCCCCAGAATCTCGAACCATTTGGACTATTCTTCGAGAAGTATTCCCACGGACAATACTGTCATCGATTAGGAGAATCTTTTTTCCCACGATCTCGAGTTTCATCGGATTCAATTTGTA
>JAOZTS010000014.1:0-3039 GCA_029939035.1 Candidatus Altimarinota bacterium
AAGCAACGTCTCCCTGTTTTTCAAGAGCAGGCCCAGAAGTGACCTTCATGCTTGATCCTATTTCCTTAGCGATTATGCTCGCCAATGTTGTTTTGCCAAGGCCAGGAGCACCATGCAGTAATACATGATCCAATGAGTCTTTTCGTTTTTCTGCGGCTTTTATTGAAATCTTCAAGTTATCTTTAATAACCTTCTGGCCAATATACTCGCTAAACGTTTTTGGACGAAGCGTGTTCTCAAATTGTTGCGTGCTATTATTTGCGATAGGGGATAAAACCCTCTCAGCTTTTTCTTTATTACTTTCGATCATTATGAATTTTTCATAGAAAAAATATATTTCCGGATATTTTCCGGATCTGGAGCATCTTTGAATTCAATTGTTACATATGAACTAGGAGTATCTAACCTAATTAGGCCATAATCAAAAATCCAAAATTTAGCCAGAATACCCTTTTCCTCGGTCTGAACATCCTGGATATCACTCAAAAAAGCCTCAGACTCGTCCCTTATGGTCAAATATTTCCAATCTATATGTATTATTCTGACATTAGTGATTATTACCTTATCTAGCCAGTAAATAAGCGATACGTATATCAAAACCAATGCGAACAGTGCAAACACCATTAAATGCAATATTACAGACCATTTCGTCGATAAAACTGGACTAAACAAGAACAACATCAGGAAAAACGGAAAACTGCCCAGTATAACTTTCAAAACGTCCAACACGAAAGGCGTTGGATGATGATGTACTACCTTTATGATTCGTTCCCCTTCACGTAATTGCATAATAATTGTAGAATGATTTTCGTATACCCTCTCATATCGTAAGCCCATGAAAAAGTATTTTCAAGCGCCCTGGAGCACTAAGGACATTATTATAACCATAATAATAGCATTTGGTCTACTAGGAATCTCTTTATTGGCTATGGACGCCTATAATGTTAAGGAGTCTATTGAGGGGTCCGAGCACAAAAGCCTCTATTTGTTGCTAATATTTGTGCTTCAATGGGTACTGATAGCAGTTCCGTTACTTGTGCTTACTTGGGTGAAATACAATCTCAATTTCAAGAATTTTGGGATAAACAAAGTAAGCTTTTGGAACGTAATAAAGTTGGTGTTTTTGGGGTATTTACTCTTTCTGGGGATTACCTTCATCATCAATTTAATAATATTATACACAGACTTCAGAATCCCAGGTTATCAGATACAAGAAAGGGTTTTGCCACTATTTGGTGATAACTTGGTAAGCCTGATAATTTCTGGCGTGCTAATTGTCATTGTGGCCCCAATCATCGAAGAGGTCTTTTTCAGAGGTTTCCTGCTGAGGACACTATCAAACAAAATGGGCATTTTTTATGGAAGCATTTTCGCAGCACTAATATTTGCACTTTTACACTTACAACCAAACTCAATAATCCCGATATTCATACTGGGATTGATCATAAATTCACTAGTAATCAAAAGTAAATCGATAATTCCTGCTATAGTGTTTCATGTTTTTAACAACGCAGTAGCCTTCACAATCGAGTTACTGATATTAAAAGAAGTTGTAAAAATTGAAGAAATAGTATAAAAATCTATCGATATCAATATTATGCCCGAGTAGCTCAGTTGGATAGAGCAGCGCCCTTCTAAGGCGAAGGTCACAGGTTCAAATCCTGTCTCGGGTACCATATGCGAGGCTCGCGAAGGCGAACGCAGCGTTCCAAAAACTAGACGACAAGGGGTTGACAAAAAGCCCTCTGCGTGGTTAAATAGTATGCTTGTTCCTTGAAAACTCGTATCTAATTTTAGTTGATAAAAAGGTGGAGTGAACGGAAGTTTTACTCTGCTTGATTCGTTTCCCATTTCCAGTTTTCTAAATCTAGAAGTTTGGAACTGGAGAAACGAATCACGGAAAATCAAACACACCGGAGGATGAGATGGAAAATTCGATGCACCCCCTCGCAGAAATAACTCTCTTTGGAATGTGGGTTCCCGCACTGATCGCTGGCAGCTGGCTAATCGCCAAACTGCTCAACGGTGGTTTCAAAGCCACCTGTGCGATTGGCACGACACTCATGATGTTCCTCGCCGTCTATATGGCGTGGAACCCAAACGAGGAGAAACAGGCTTCCGATGACCTGATTCTCGCACTGTGCGTAACCGCGCTGATTCTGACAGTTGCTGCCGTTGGCAAGATGATCGTCGAAAACACGAGGCGCAAGCCTCAACCCCAACCCCTGCCGGTCAACGTCCGGTATCCCCGCCCCCGCGACCAGCGCTAAGATGCCTGGTCTAGGCGAGCTCGTTTTGGTGGTAATCATTATTGCCGTGGTCCTCATAGGAGGAAGACTCAGGAAATAGGAGTCAACTCATGAAGTAAGCCCCTTCCTGGTGCCAAGTATCGTCAATCCCTCCCGACGTTCACTCCCGCACCTTTTTGTTAACTACGTACCAAGAGCATTTGAAAGTGCTCTTTTTGTGCTATAATTCGTTTTGAAATTTAACCAAATGAAAAATGGAGAAACGACCAAAATTATTTCTATTAGTACTAGCACTAATAACAATTGTCGGAATAGCCGGCTATGTAATGTTTAGCAACGGGTCGGCAGGTACGCCACCTTCGCTAGAGAGCATAAGTACAACTTTCCAGGGAAACATTTCAGCAGACAGTGATTTTTCGTGGAGTGAGGAGCAAATTGCAGCCTTCAAGGGGAAAGGAAATGAAAACGAACTCACAAAGGGAACAAACTGGAGGTATTTTGATAAAAAAGTATCAACAACCGAATTATTTTTAGAAAGAATAGAACCAATTGAGGGTGGATGGGCAAAGGCCTATGTTTACAACGCAATACAAGATGAATGTATCGAAGGGGGAGCAGGCTTCGTAGAAATAACTACCGCGGACGACCGAAAAATCAACGACTTCTGCCCAATAGTTATAAAAGTGTCGGACAATACACTCTTTCACGGTGGACTTACACTTGAGGATGAGCCGAATTACGATAGAATTGTTGGAAATATCGCCAACTTAAAAGAAAAATTAACAGAAGT
>JAOZTS010000014.1:3049-11303 GCA_029939035.1 Candidatus Altimarinota bacterium
CATGGGTCTTAATCCCATTGCCAAAGAAATACACCGAGCTGCCATCGATATCAGAGCTTCACTTTTTGAGCAACTCAAATTCTGATAAATTTAATGCACAATCAAGAGTAGAAGGAGTCAATCTGGCCTGGGTAAATGTTGTGGCTACAGTTTTCGAAGATGAAATTATTGGAATTCTCAATCAAGAAATGGACGAAACCCACTACGTAATCGATGACACAGCACTAACAAACAGTAGTGAACTAACTATAGTGATTAAAGGAAAAATAGACACTGAGTGGTCCAAAGATAATGAGAGCGGAATAATCGTACAAACTGATGCAGGTCACAAAATTTACTGGGCAGGACCAAATAAGAGGGTCAGAGCTTCATTCAAGTTTGAAGACGGAAAAAACTTTGTAGTTGATGCATCAAGCTTAAACCAATACACAACAAACGAAGAACAGGTAATTGTCGCAGTATATGATGGACAAACAATGTACCTATACAGAGATGGGGACCTGATCGATTCAAGAACTGTTGGCAGAACTCTAAAAACAGCAACTGGCCCAACTTCGATAGGAGCCAATTCTGAGGGAGAGAATTTCTTCAAAGGATATCTGAAAGAAGTCTCAATCTACAATAGAGCAATGACACCTGAAGAAATTAAGCTCATAAGCTACTAAGCCTATTTCATCACCTGCATCAATTTATAAATTGCGTAAGCAACCTCACCACGGCTCATGCCTTTGTCAGGTTCTAGATATTGTACACTAGAGTCAATAATGCCAAGATCCTTTGCATAAGCAATATACGGAGCATACCACTCAGTCTTTGGAACATCCTTGTATGGATTTTTAGCAACATCTGGATTTACATCCACACCCATACCAATAAAGAGAATTTTATAAAACTCAGCCTTGTTCACTGTATTTGCAGGTTTGAACGTTCCATCAGAATACCCACTCACAACACCTTTGTTGTAAGCCGTATAAAGATAACCACCATACCATTGAGATTTGTCAGTATCTGAGAATGGTAAATTTCCAGTAGAAATTTCTTGTTTCAATCCTTCGAAAATAAACTTAATTGCCTCAACTCTACTAACTGTTTGCTCAGGCTTGAAAGTTCCATCGGGATAACCAGCTACGACACCTTCCATAACCAAATAGTTCACAGCTGTAAAATATTCATGACTCTCTGGTAAATCAGAGAAAGAAACTTCTACATCACTTTCGTCTATGTCGAACCACTCTGAAAAATAAGTTTCTCCATTGTACTCGATCATAATTCTATCTTTGCCTGGATCAAGTCTACTAAGTTCTCCACCCAAGTTTCCATCAAGTCCAAAATCTATATTCCGAACGATAGCAGGTTTTGGTGTAAATCTACCTTTATTTGATTTAATAATGATTTCCCCTTCAAAACCATCATTGTAAACATCACCATATTGATCTCTCAAAAGTACTGTGAATTCACCACCCTGACCCTCGAAATATACTGACGATATAGCATAATCGAATTGTAGAACCGGAGGATCCAAAACAACTTCCTCGACAACTTCTTCAACCACCACCTCTTCGACAACTTCTTCAACGACCTCTTCTGCGACTTCTTCTACTACGATCTCCTCTACAACCTCAGGAACATATGAATCAACATCCGTATCGATAGTCGTATCAACAGAAGCACTACCGTCTAAATATTTTTGTACATATTTCATTGGACTAATAGTTGTTGAAATTGCACTACTTTGCCCTAGACCTTCGTTTACAGCTGAAAAGAAGTCTAAACCGGCATCAGACGCTTCTGCCCACGTAAATGGCCAGTATGGATGCCATGGTGCCGAATCATTATCTATCTGGAAGTGCAAATGTGGAGTAGTTGTTGTCCCAGAATTGCCCGATAATGCAATTTTGTCTCCTTTGCCTACGATATCGCCTTCATCTACTAAAAGACTTCCCAAGTGACTATAAGAAGAGAATATCGTCTCATTTGCATTTGGATCGTCCAATGAAGGGAAATTGTTATGCTGAACTACTATGTGATTACCAAACCCTGACGTTTGCGTCACTGCTTTGACCACAGTTCCATTCGCAATAGAATATATAGGAGTACCACTTGGGATTTTGATATCAACTGCTGGATGTGATCCAGCATATTCATATCCATCTAACAAATAATTTCCCATATACACAACTGAATAAGTAAGTTTCGCATTTCTAATAACATCATCAGAAGCATCTCCCCATTCCAAAGTATCTGAGTTTATTTTCAATTGATTAGGATCGTAATAAGGAATACTCATCAGATCTCCGCTACTTAACGAACTGTACGAATAGTCCCATTTGTCTGAATCCAGAGCCATCCAATTTGGCACTTGCTGAACTGGATAAACAGTTCCGTTATAAGGTTCATGTTCTGGATATCCAACTATACTTGTTCGAAGTAAGTAGGACAAATCACCTGCCATAAATGAAGATACGAATATCGCTGAAATTATTAAAATCAACAGAGACAAACGTCCACCACTGTGTTTAAGGAACTTTTTCATATTTATTTTTTGTTTTTATTTTAAAAAAAGATTATAAAATTATACCAAATATCGAGAAAAAAATCAATCACCATGCCAATCACAAACAATGAGGAGGAAACACATAGTTTTGCGCAAGTAATTGCCGAAAAAGTGGATGACGGAGGGGTTATCTGCCTGTTTGGCGATTTAGGTACAGGGAAAACCACGCTAACAAAAGGAATAGCGAAATGCTTCGGTATCAAAGAAATGACCATAAAAAGCCCAACATACACATATATTCGCAAACACGAAGCACAGGACCGAAATATCTACCACATTGACCTATATAGGCTAAATCAAATAGACGAATTGCTTCTTCAGGAAATAGAAGAGCTTTTTGAAAACCCAAAAAATATCGTAATTATAGAATGGGCTGATAGAATGGAACAGTTCCTGCCAGAGAACAGAATTAACATTCACCTAGAATACATAGATGAAAAAAGAAGAAGTATTAAAATTGTACGAGGAATTTAGAGTTCCTGCGCATGTTATCGGCCACATGCAGCAAGTCAGCACGGTATGTGAGGTTCTGGCAGACAACTTAATACGAAACGAAATAAGTGTCAGAAAGAAGCCACTTCTCGATGCAGCATTAGTCCACGACGTCCTCAGGGTCTGCGATTTTCTAGAATTCAAACCAAAATCCTTTCCACAAGAGGTAACTCAGGAAGATATCAGCAAATGGAAAGAAATCAGAAAAAAATATGGAAAAATTGGCCACATAAAGGCGATGGCACAAATCCTGACAGAAAGAGGCGAAGACGAAATAGCCATGTTGGTCACTAAGCACGGTTTTTTTGAAATCGATAACCTAAACACCTGGGAAGAAAGAATAATGTACTACGCAGACAAGCGTGTTGATGGGGAGAAAATAGTGTCACTAGACAAAAGGTTCAGCGAAGGGCGTAAAAGAAACATGCAAGATGATGATATAGACGAATTGTTATTAGAGACCGAAATTAAAGTAAAAACCCTTGAAGAGGAATTTATACAAGCTCTAGGCACACTTCCAATCTAGAAGTATGAATTTATAGTTGCTAATGTGGTTGGTCCAACACGTCCTGCACCATGATCACCAACACTTGCAATAATTTGCTCATCAATTTGAAATGCCAATAGAGCCTCTTGGGTTTGTGCTCCAAAGTACTCAGTAGTTAGAGCTCCTGGAAAATATCCATGATCACTCAGGAATTGTTGTAGTTTAATGACCTCAGGGCCTACTAGTCCGTAATCCATTTCATTTAATAGATATTTTTGAGCTACTACCTTCTCCTCAGGGACATCAGCTACTAATTCCACTACTTCCTCAGCCACAGGCTCCTCGGCTATCATGACAACCTCTTCCGTCTTTTCCTTGGTAGTCACCGCAACAAGTACATTTGTATAATTTCTATTTGAAATGATTTCATTCAATCTATCCTTTGTCTTTGGACCAAAAATACCCGCACCAAGCGATGTGGCATCTGCTACTAATCCCTGAGATTGCTGAAATTTGTATACAGCATGCATTGTAATTTCACCATAAACACCATTAATATCTCCCTTGTAGTAATTCAATTGATTTAATTCGGTCTGCAATGAAATAACTGCACTGCTTTGGTCTCCAAATTGCAAAGTCGTTCCAAGTTGATCAGATAATTCAACATCAACCTCAGGCTCTACTATTACTTCAGGGACAGGCTCTATGTGTTCGGTAACATCATAGATTTCTGGCTCTCTTTCTTCCTCATAATATACACACTCTTGAGGAGTAGCCTCTGATTGCGAATAATTAGACAATAAAATTTCCTCTGCGATAGCTGCATTTACCCCGTAAACAGTAACATCAACATTTCGTTTTCCCCAGTTCAGGGCTCTCTGTAGCCCAATATCTCCATATCCCATCCATATGTCCAATCTGTCATACACACCATTCTCACCATCGTTTTCAACAATTGCTCCTCCACGGTCATGTACCGCAACGGTACCTACTCCGGGGATAAACATTTTTGTCCCAAACGAATACGAACTTGGCGCTGCGATCATTCCTGGATAAACAGGTGTGCCATCAGCCCCGTTTGTACCATTACCATTCAAACGAATATCTCCTTTATAACTACCAGTTGTGTATTTTTCCTGACAAGGTAGGGGAGAGTAATAAGCTGAAATAGTAAATGTCTTTGTATAAACACCATCCAGCTCATCAGCCACAGCCACACTTGGCGCTGGGGATGGTCCTATGGATGTCAAAACCAAGGCAAATATTGCGAACGTAAACAACTGTCTTCTTAAATATTTTGTTAACTTCATTTGTTTTTGTTTTAATTTTTTATTTCATAAAATTATATCACAAAAGGGGATGCCTATGGGGAAATAGTCCTTGCCAAATGAAAAAGATGGTTATTTAATCATTTTTACTAAACTGCACCGATTCTTCTTAAAATTTCACGATCTACAAAGTCTCTATCACGACCGTACTTCAATCTAGAGAGCTGTTTGTAGGCTTCTGCTGCCTCTTTATCACCCTCCTCGAGGTATGGATTTACTGGGACAATACTGAATGGGCGACTCGGCTGTGTATCAATAGACAGCTTCATTACAGCTTTATATTTATCTATATTAATTAGATCTTGATCGCTGAATACCGGAGCCATTTCTTTAGCCATATGTTCCGCATCTTGCGCACCAATCTTGTAACACATCATTGAACCGACGTTACCAAAAACTGCATCTTTGATACTTGCACCCTGTTTTTTCGAACTACCACTCTCTTCTAGCTGGCCCAGGTACTGATGGGCAATATTCAAACTTAAACGATATTTTCTCGCTTCAGAAAGAATAGACTCGATACTTTCGGTGACATAGTTTTGGAATTCATCAATATAAAGGAAGAAATCTTGTCGATCCTCCTTTGCAAGTTTTTGCCTTTTTAGCGCAGCCATTTGTATCTTTTGAACCATGATCAAACCAAGCAGTTTTGAGTTAATTTCCCCAACGGAACCTTTCGATAAGTTTATTAGAAGAATCTTTTTTTCCTGCATGCATTTTGCAATATCAAAAGCAGATTTAGTTTGACCAATAATATTCCTCATCATGGAGTTAGAGGTAAATCCACCAAACTTAGCAGCAAAATAGGGGATCATCTCCTGCTTTTCTCTCGCTCCAGTCTTTGCCATCTGGTGATCCCAGAATGACGCCACTATTGGATTTTTAACATGTTGCCTCTTTATCTTTGCAAAATCGTCGTCAGTGAACAATCTGACTATATCGGTCAAAGCCGCTCCCTGAGGATCTGCCATTAGCGTAAGCACACCATTTCTAAAATAATCCTGGATTCTAGGTCCAAACACCTCCTCATCAAAAAGTTTTATCATAATATTCATCGCATCCAGCGCTACCATTTCTTTTTCAGCCTCAGTCTCACCCTCGAGGATATTAAGTCCGAGTGGGCGTTCTAAATCGGCAGGATCGAAATGAATAACGTCATCAGCACGCTCTCTAGGCACAAAAGGTAAAATATCCTCAATCAAAGATCCATGCGGATCAATAACACATACACCATTTCCATTTTTCAGATCCTGACGTATCATCACCTGCAAAATAGAAGATTTACCAGTACCGGTCTGTCCAATTACGTAAAAATGTCTAAATCTATCCTCAGTTTTCATCCTAATTTCCTTCTTTTCCCCTCTATAAATATTATGGCCAAGAAGTATTCCTTCATCAGGAATATTCGGAGGGGCAGGAGCAATTTTATAGTTTTGCCACGCGATCGAAGGATATTTGTTGAATCTGATATTAGGCACGTGGAAAATCGACGCCAGCTCTTCACACGACATGATCATTTTTTTACCAAACAACCATTCAAGCAATCCCAGTCTGAAATTTCTGAAAATATAATTTGTGACCAACCACCTATTATTGTGCCATGCCGTATAATCGAAAGAGTTAGAATTTGATGTTGCATACTGGGTAAATGCACTCCTCATCGATAAAATATTGTCAGCTGCTTGCTGCTTAGTCTCTGCTGACGAGACTAGTCTAATTATGGTCTCAAATCCCGGCTTAGAGTTTTTTTCCTCCATCGCTTTTACTTCATCGTCAGTCACAGGGGTCGTTCTGGTAGTTCCCTTTTGAACATCTCCAATATTTTCCATTTTCTCCCCCTTTGTGAAGAATTCAAATAGAGTAGAAAGCCAAGATAGGGGATTGTACCATGTAAAACTCCCTCCTCCCTCACTCTGGAAAATTTTGTGGGCGATTTTGCGTCCTTCTTCTTGCCAACCATTTTTTTCCGGTCTTATCATGATTTGAATTGAGGCACCATCCTCATGTCCAATTTTTGACAGGGAGTTAATTATTGTATTAATGGGATCAGCGTTGAACCTCTGAAATGTTTTAATAGGATAAGAATAGGGTTTTTCAGTAGTAATATAGGCAGAAACGACCTTACTTGTTGGTCTGAATATGTTGTAATCTTCTACCTGCTCTACATAAGCGTCCGGGTAGAAGGCAGTTAGCTGCTTTTCCACAATGCTCTGTAAATTCCTGGGACAAACTATGAAGAAATATACCTGCCCCTCCAAAACCGCATATTCAAATGACAAAAAATCCTGAGCCAATAAAACTTTTTTGATTCTTGAAGTATATAAACTATGCAACGATTCGTAAAATTGCGTCATTATGCCACCTGCGATTTCCTTAAAATCCTTCGACTGCGAATACTGCTCACCTTCTACTTCTCTATCCTCCTTGGACTCTTTTTTTGCTACGCGTATGCTCAAAAAAACCATATTAAAAGATCGCTCCAAATTCATACGATATCGAATGAATTTAATAATCAGAGCAATAATTATTACAGACGCAACTGCGATTAACGAGATTATTAGCCAGTTATCCATTAAAATTTATATAATTATATCTGAATATTTTAGCACAAAAACGGTCTCAAAGCAATCTAGGACTCCTTTTCCTTAATGATTTTAATGTGCAGCTCCTCTACTTGTTTGTCAGGCATTTCTGATGGGGCACCTAGCATAAGGTCTTTTGCCTTTTGATCTTTTGGAAAAGCCATTACTTCTCGAATATTAGGCTCGTCTGCAAAGATCATTACCAGCCTCTCAATTCCCCAAGCAATACCACCATGTGGCGGAGCACCATACTCAAACGCCTGCAGCATGTGACCAAATCTTTTTTCTGCATCATCCTTTGAAATTCCCAATACCTCAAAAACTTTTGCTTGAACTTTTTGGTCATGGATTCTTATTGAACCACCCCCTATTTCAGTTCCATTCAAAACTACATCGTACGCTATTGAAAGAGCCTTTTCAGGGCTTTTTTCAAGGTCTTCAATGCTTTTTGGGGCTGTGAATGGGTGATGAACAGCCGCCAACGTTTTCTCGCTCTCATCATATTCAAACATTGGGAAATCCTTTACCCAACAAAAAGCAAACAAGTTTTCATCCATCAATTCTAATTTGCCAGCTACTGCAAGTCTTACATGACCTAACGATTCGCATGCAGTTCTGAATTTGTCAGCACAAAAGAACAGGATGTCTCCGTCCTTTGCCTGGCACCTCTCTGCCATTTGCTCTAATTCCTCTTTTTTGAAAAACTTCACCAATGATGATTTGAATTCACCATCACTCATTACAATATATGCAAGCCCCTTAGCTCCATGAATTTTCGCGATCTCCGTATATTCATCAATCTCTTTACGCG
>JAOZTS010000014.1:11313-16244 GCA_029939035.1 Candidatus Altimarinota bacterium
CTTTTACAATGCCACCACCTTCAACAACATCGTTAAACATCTTGAAATCACATTCAGCCGCAATATCAGAAATATCTGACAAAGGCATATCAAATCTCATGTCGGGAGAATCCGATCCGTACAGATTCATGGCTTCGTCATAGGTCAAAACTGGGAATGGCTCCTGCATAATATTTTTGTGTGGAGCAAATTTGTTAACCAATTTTATCAATAACTCCTCGTTAAGTTTCATCACATCCTCCTCCTCAACAAACGACATCTCGACATCTAATTGCGTAAACTCAGGTTGTCTGTCTCCACGTTGGTCCTCATCTCTGAAACACCTTGCAATCTGAAAGTATTTATCAAAACCAGCAATCATTAATAGCTGTTTCAATTGTTGCGGGGATTGTGGCAGTACAAAAAATTGTCCAGGATACAATCGAGATGGTACCAAGTACTCACGGCTTCCCTCTGGAGTCCCCTTGATTAATATAGGAGTTTCTATTTCCAGAAACTCTCTGTCACACATAAAGTCCCTGATTGATTTAACAATGTTATGTCTCAAAACTATATTATTCTTCAACCTCTCTCTACGCAGATCCAAATACCTAAATTTCAACCGCAAATCCTCGCCAACCTCCTTATCCTGATCAATCTCAAATGGTGGAACTTTAGAAGTATTCAGAATCTCAGCCTCCGCAACCAAAACCTCAATTGCACCAGTTTGCAGCTTTGTATTAGTCTGGCCGTCAGGTCTATTTCGGACTTTTCCCTTTATTTTAAGCACGTATTCACTCCTCGCGTTATTCATCAGAGTGTGAGTATCAGGAAACTCAACAGGATCTGAAACGATCTGAGTCAACCCATAACGGTCACGTAAATCAATGAAGATTACGCCTCCATGATCACGTCTCCTGTGGACCCAGCCTGATAACACAACCTCAGTTCCAATATTTTCCTCAGCAAGTTCATTACAAGTATGTGATCTATACATAAAATAAGATTAAAAATACAAGAGATCACTGCGCTAGCCATTAGCGCAACGAAATACGAAAAACTTGTGCGAAAATTTTAAAAAGCGAAAAAGGTGTATCAGACCAGATACATCAATGAGCTTTAAATAATTTGCAGCCAAGTTTTTCATATTGCAGTAGTTAGTGGCTAGCGCAGTGATCTCGGAAGTAATTTTAGTGGAGAATTTAAGTTATTTCAACAAAGAATCAACGCTTTTTTTCAACTCAGAGGTGAGGTTTATCCCAAAGGGGAGTTTGATTTTTTTCTCAGAAGAGGGGATAGAGATAGAAACCGGAGTGTCCCCCTTATGCCGAAGCAGCAGGTTTTTCAAATCATTCATTTTTGAGCCATCTGCACCTTCTGGAACTTTTATAGTAAATAGCGGAGTTGATTTTGGCTTTTCCTTCGGAGGATTCTTCTCAGCAATAATATCTTCAAGTTGCCTCACAGAAAGATCAAAGGGCTCGTCTGGGTCGTATACATTTGCCTCGGTAGCATTTCTAATCATCGTTTCGATAGATAGCACTTTGGCAGAATCACATACTATCTGATGATAACCTCTTCTGTTATCAAACTTACCGGTTAATACGGCCAAGTGATCATTGACCAATGCCTCGCCAAAATGCGTAAATGCTTTTGAAAACATTATTCCACTCATTCTTGCCGTCGAGTCCTCGATTGTAAAAGGGACCATGTAGCCTCCTGCCTTTGTCATGATTCTCTTAACATCTGACAAGAGTCCAATTACTTTGATATTCTTGTTCAGCATTTTACTGTCCAACGATGCAATCTGATTTGATTTCCTGCTTAAATACTTCTTCAAGCCACGTAACGGATGTCCCGAAACATACATTCCCAAAAGCTCTTTTTCCCATTTCAAACATTGCAGTTTTGATGCTTTAGGCACTTCGTCCAACCTGAGCTCACCATGAAGTGGTTCAGAATCATCCATTATTCCAAAAATTGATGTCTGATCATCTGACTGAGCCTTTTGAGACAATTTTGCGAATTTTGATATATCCTCATAGTTCTCTGCAATCTGATTCCGCTCACCAAACTCATCCATAGCACCACTACACGCCAAGGCCTTGATAACTTTTTTATTAAGAATTTGAGCTGGTACTCGAGCAGCAAAATCCTCTAGAGATTTAAAAGGCCCATCCTTGACTCTCTTATCAATAATCTCCTTAATTGGCCCCTCTCCAATTCCTTTAATCGCTAACAACCCAAACCTAATCTTCTTTTTGTTTACAATCGTGAAATCTTTGAACGATTCGTTAACAGAGGGCGGTAGAACATCTATTCCTTTTTCATTACATTCTTTTATTTCAATAATTACCCGCTCGGTATTATTTGCATCCGAGCAAAGCAAAGCAGTCATGAACTCTACAGGAAAATGAGCCTTCAGATATGCAGTCTGATAGGCAATAAGCCCATAACAAACCGCGTGAGCCTTGTTGAAACCATACCCCGCGAATGGCTCGATAACCTTTTCAAACACCTCCCTGGCAAAATTTTCATCATATCCATTTTTGACTGCACCTGTGACGAATTTTTCTCTTTGTTCTGCCAAAAGCGATGCTATCTTCTTTCCCACAGCCTTTCTCAAAAGATCAGCCTCGCCCAGTGTGAACCCAGCGAAGTCACGAGCCAATTGTAGAATTTGCTCTTGGTAGACAGCTACGCCGTATGTGTTTTCCAATATAGATTTGAACGACTTGTGCAAATATTGAACCTTATCAGGGTTATGCTTTCCCGCTATGTAGTTTGGTATCCATTCCATTGGACCAGGCCGATAAAGTGCACCCATTGCCACGATATCTTCAAACATGTTTGGCTTTAATTCCTTCAAGTATCTTCTCATGCCAGAGGACTCCAATTGAAAGACACCAGTAGTATCTGCCTTCCTCAAAAGCTTAAAAGTTTTTTTATCATCCATTGGGATAGTATTGATGTCCACTTCCTTTTTCTGCGTTTCCTTCAATAAATTACAAGTAGTCTCAATAACGGTAAGATTTTTTAGTCCCAAGAAGTCCATCTTCAAAAGGCCCAAATCTTCTATAGGTTTCATTGAAAATTGAGTGACAACTTCTTCCCTACCACCTGCCCCATATTGCAATGCGGTATATTCAGTTAGAGGCTTTTCAGTTATAACAACGGCACACGCATGAGTACCAGCATGACGAACTGTGCCTTCAAGCTGTATCGCGTAGTCCAAAAGTTTTTTAGCACGTGGATCATTGTCATATGCATTTTTGAAATCAGCATCATCCTTTATGGAAACCTCCAAAGGCACATGTTTTCCCAGCACAGGTAGGGGAACTATCTTTGCCAATTGATCAACCTCCTGATAGGGATAACCCAAGGCCCTTCCAACATCTCTTACTGCCGCACGTGGCGCCATCGTTCCAAAAGTTATTATCTGAGCAACGTTATCACGCCCATACTTTTTACTAACGTATTCTAAAACTTCATCACGCCTGTTATCGGCAAAATCTATATCAATATCGGGCATACTTACACGCTCAGGGTTCAAAAACCTTTCAAAGAAAAGCCCATGTTCTATCGGATCTAGATCAGTAATAGCAAGTGACCAAGCTATTATAGAACCAGCAGCAGAACCACGTCCCGGCCCAACGACGATTTTCTGTTCCTTGGCATATTTTACGAAATCATGAACAATCAAAAAATAGGTATCAAATCCCATATCGTGAACTGTCTTGAGTTCGTAATCTAGTCTCTCAAGGTATTCCTTAGAAACTTTTTCCCCCTCAAATCTTGCAGAAAGCCCCTCCTCACATAGAGTTCTCAGATATACATGTGGATCCTCATTTTGTGGGGTATCAAAACGGGGGATTAAAAAGGTATCAAAATCGTATTCAACATTACATTTTTCTGCAATTTTGACTGTGTTCTCAATTGCTTCAGGAGTATCTGAAAAAGCCACACTCAAATCATCCACTTCTCTAATTGAAAAATCGCCAGTATACCTCATTCGGTTTTCCTCATTTACATTTGTCCCAGTCTGTATGCACAGCAAGATGTCATGTGCTTCGCTGTCCTCCGGTCTCGGGTAATGCGAATCGTTTGTAACAACCAGCTGTAAATCATATTCCTTCGCTAGCTCTTTCAACCTTTTATTCACAATTTCCTGATCCTCTAGCAAAGGATGATCCTGCATTTCCAGATAAAAATCGTCTTTTCCAAAGATCTCAATATATTCTTTGATCTTGAGGTGAAGGTCTTCTTCGTTTTCATCCAATATCAATCTTGGTAAGTGCCCTTGTAGGCATCCACTAAGTGCTATCAATCCCTTTCCATATGTTTTTAATAATCCATAATCAACTCTCGGCTTGTAATAAAAACCCTCCAAGTTCGCCTTTGTGACCAGTTGGAGTAAGTTTTTGTAACCATCGTTGTTCTTGGCCAACACGGTTAAATGATATGGTTTTACATCAATTTTCGGTTCCTTGTCGAATCGAGTTCTAGGGGCGATATACATTTCACATCCCAGGATAGGCTTTATTCCATGTTTTTTCGCCGCCTTGTAAAACTCCACCAAACCATAAGTAACTCCGTGGTCTGTCAATGCTGCAGCAGGATATCCAAGCTCCTTCGATCGCAAAATAATCGCCTCCGGACTTCCGAATCCATCCAGCAAGCTATAGTGTGAGTGACAATGTAGATTTACAAATGACATTTTAAAATGGTGACATTAGATGGTAGTGAATATGGAATATTTCCTGTCCTCCTTCTCGTCCAGTATGGATTTGTATTTTATAGCCTTTTAGCTCTTTATCAGCTGCAATATTTTTCGCAACTAATAACATGTGTGACAAAAGCTCAGCATCTGTTTCCTCTGCGTCTGCCAGTGACGGCAAATGCCTCTTCGAAACTATAAGTAAATGTGTTTTGGCCTTTGGCAAAGGCCAAAT
>JAOZTS010000015.1:0-5734 GCA_029939035.1 Candidatus Altimarinota bacterium
CGTATTCTGATTTTTCTTTTGGTTCCGGAATTGGTTCTTGAAGGTATAGATCGATCGCATTGCTAACCATTGCCTCGTCGAGAAGGCCTTCTTGAACTGGAGGCGCTGGATCCGGCGCAGGCGGTGTTGGTTGTGGTTGATATGCTGGTGGAGCTGGAGGTGCAGGCGGTGTTGGTTCTACAAAATATTCGTAAGTTTCTACTACCGCTTCGATTACTGTGTCGGTTGGGAGTTCTTCTGATGGAGCTGGCTCCTCTTCGACCACCTCTTCTTCTACTATTTCCTCTTCAATAACTTCTTCAGGTTCCTCCTCTGGTTCCTCTATTTTTTCTTCGGCTTCTTCTCCACTTAATTTATCCTTTGACGATGAACCTCCTCCACCTCCTCCCGGTGGCGAATAGTTTGATCCTCCTGTAGCAGCTGCGGCTACTGTTCCCTGAACGGATCCATAGTCGTCTTCTGTGGTTACTCCGTTGTTTGGTGTTGAGTCTGGATCTGCTTCTGTGACGGAAGTTACTTCTGCTGAATTTGTAAATGATGTCCCTCCGCTAGCACCAACTACTGCATCGAACATGAGCGTTGCTTCGCTTCCAGAAACCAGTCCTCCTACCGCCCAGAGGCCGGTAGATGTCAGGAATGTTCCTTGTGTTGGAGCTGAATTTCCGTATGAAAGTCCTGATGGCAATGTATTAGTTATTTGGATATTTGTTGCATCGTCAGTTCCGTTGTTTTTTACTTTTAATGTGTAAGTGACAGTATCTCCTGTGGACGGAGTCTGATCGTCTACAGTCATTTCTGTGATTGTGAGGTCAGCTGATGTTGCTGCTATAACTGTGATGTCTACTGAATCTTGATCGTCTTCTGCTAATACGCCGTTATTTACCGTTGAGTCCGGATCGTCTTCATTGGCATTTATTACTTCCGCCGTATTTGTAATAACCGTACCTGCAGAAGCCGTGACTGCCGCAGTTATTGTGAGGGTTGCACTGGCTCCGTTTGCCAGCGTTCCAACATCCCATAGATCCATGAAATCAAGATATGCTCCTTGTGATGCAATAATCGAAGAATATGTTAGTCCGACAGGTATTGCATCTTCTACCCCTACATCAGTTGCAGAATCTGGTCCGTTGTTTGTTAAAGTAAGAGTATATGTTACCGATTCAATGGTCGTTGGTGTTGCGTTGTCTACTGTTTTTGTGAGTTCGAGGTCTGCAGATGGGTTATTTGCGTACCAAGTCTCGGCTCCTGCCGATCCATATCCGGTACCTGCAAATATTTTACCGTCAAATGCTGCAAGAGCCCAAGTGTGGTTGTTTGCTCCACCTCCCGTTCCAAATCCGTCTGTGTTTACTTTTGTCCATGATGCTCCGCTATATTCAAATACCTGAGCCGTTCCACTCCAGTTGTAAGTACCTGCATAAAGCTTGCTATCTAAAACAGTGAGTGAATCTATCCCAGCGTTGTCGTCAGTTGACCCGAGGTCATTTCCGATTTCTGTAGTGGTTGCTCCATCATATCTGTAAACTGATCCTTCCCCTCCTGAATCGTTGTATGTGCCCCAATACAGATAACTGCTATCCGTAGTCATGGATCTGACTTCTATTTCATTATTATTACTACCAGCATCAAATATTTGTGTAAAAGTGGACCCATCGTATTTATAAACTCTTGAGTCCTGCCATGCGTGGTGTGTTCCAATGTACAAATTGCCATCATAAACCTTCATTGACATTACTCCGTAATTCTCTGCTTGACCGAACCCAACCATATTAATTTCCGTGAAGCTACTTCCATCATATGAATAAAAGTTGCTGCCGTTACTTTGATCATCCTCTCCGTAATACAAGTTTGATCCATATGTCTCAAGCTGATAGCCCGCGAACCCTGTGGACAGATAACCAGCATTTATTGATCCTGTTCGCACTGTCGCCCACGTGGTTCCACCGTCCCATCTGTAAATTTTCGCAGGTGCTCCGCTCTTGAATACACTTGCATATAACTTGCTGTCGTACTCTTCCATATCCGCTATATCCGCGTTGTCGAATGTTCCAAATCCCCCTGAGCCATCGAAGTCGACCGGCGTTATGACGGTCATTGTTGTGCCATCCCATTCCCATACTTCCGCACCGTCACCGCTACCTCCGTCTGCCCTTGTACCGATATAGAGTTTGCTATCAAAAACTTTAAAGCAACTTATTGAGGCATCCTTTCCGTCTGCCGCAATAGGCACTGTGTCTGAAGGTTTATTCACTCCATTTGTCAGTTTTGTCCAAGAACTTAGAGCAAACGACGATTGAATGCTGGTCAAAAAAATAGCTAATGTAGCCAGAAGTGTTAGAGCTTTTTTCAGTTTATTCATTTCGGTAGGATTTATAAATTTTTATATGGATTTTATTATACCTAAAAGACCCTATTGAAGAAAATGATTTTTATTGAACTTTATTTTGAGAATAGAAGTATAGCTACATTGCTCACCAAACTGTTTTGGCCGTCCTGGGCATATACAAAGAATTCGTGTTCTCCCTTCTCTAGCGACGCGAATGTCTTGTTTGGTGTAGTTTCAAATTTTCCATTTCCGTCAGAGAAAACTACTGAGGAAAGGACTCGGCTTTTGTAAGCTATGTAGATAGTCATATTCGGATCTGTATATCCTGTTATTGTGAGTGTTCCCATTGATGCCAGATACCTTGTTTTGTCGAAATTTGGAGCTAGGGTCAATATCATATTGGTTACCGAACCTATTTCTCCAGGGCTTTCCATCACTACTTCTGGCGTCGCTGGCACTGCTTCCGCCTCTACGGTAAATTCTGAGATTTCAGTTTCGTCTCCCATTTTTACCACTAAATAATGTTTTCCGTCTGGAATTTCGATTTCTGGAACGAATAACCCTTTGTTTTCTTCATCCAATTCTGCTGATCCTAAATACGTTTCTAACTTTGTTTCATCATTAACATAACTGACCTCTGCTTTACCGCTCACATTTGAGCAAATCCTGAATGCCGGCTGATTACCAGTTGTCATTGATTCTAAGTTTGATGAAGACAATGATTCTATTTCATCCGATTCCAGCAAATCTAATCCGCAGAAAACTTTGTAATTAATATTTGAGTCTTCCTCGAAAAGTGACTCTCCGTAGGCTAATTGGAATGCGTCTGCGTTACCGTCTCCGTCCAGGTCGCCAGTTAGGTCGATTTCCAATTCTTCGAATTCTTCTTCAGTAACTACAAATGCTTCACCTTCTATATAAACTGTGGCTGTGTCTTCTTCTCCGAATGCTGAGAATGCTATTTCTTCTCTAATGATTGGTGTTGTTCCCGCAGAAATGATTTCTATTACTGGTGGATATTCTTGTGGGGTTGGTTCGTAATTTCCGATAGCTTCTTCGGTTGATTGGCTAAGCGGTTCTTCTGTTGGCTCTTCGGTTGGTTCTTCTACTGGTGGCGTTGGTGGTGGTTGGTATGCCGGTGGAGCTGGTTCTGGTTCTACGAAATATTCATAAACTGGTTCGACTACTGCCTCGATTACTGGAGCGTTTGGGAGCTCTGGTTCCGTTGGAGTTTCCGGTTCGGCTGGTTCCTCTGGTTCTTCAGCTGGGGCTTCTTCGTCGAGAATTTCATCTTCGTCTAATGGTTCTTCGTCTACTGCTTCGTCTTCAGCGGTGTCGTCTGTTGAGTCTGATATTGCTCCACTAAGGAAAATCATTGTTGGTGATCCTCCGGTTGGTGTTGGCTCAGTCGGATCATAGAATCCGACAGTAATACCATCTGTTGTAGAATCTCCTACTTCTGCGGCTGTGTGGAATGCAAATGCGTCGTCGTCGAAAGTTATTGTTAGGTCGTTAATGTTGTCGGTTGTTAAGTGGCTTGTTGCCAAGTCATTTAATGAAAATGTTATTTGAGTATCTGAAACTCTTTCGAATGTTGGCGTTAGTCCGGCTGGTACGTTTGTTGCTACAACGTGCTCTGCGCTGACCACATCTGCTGAAAATGCACCTCCGCTCAAGTCTATTGTGATTGGATTATCACCGATCGAACCGTTATTTATTTCTTGAGATTCTATTAGCACAGTTGGTGTGTAAGTGAGTGAAGCTGTGAACCAACCTTCTGTGTTTCCTGAGTTTGTTGATGTTGTCGCAAAGTTCGTGTTCTCTAAGTTTAGAGTTGGTGATTTGACTACCCCACCTTCTTGAAGAATGTTGTCAATAATATCAAGGTGCTCGAGTGTACCAAATGCTCCTGTGACGTTGATTGTGGCTGTATTACCTGCAAAGTCGGAATCTATCGTAATTACTTTCGATTCATCTCCGTCTAGAGTTAGTGTTCCTGAAACTGTTTGCGTGTTTCCGTTTTGGAAAAATATAGCTTCTGCCGCTGTTGATGTTTTTGATAAGTCGTAAAATGTTGTTGTTCCTTTGATTGACTGAGTTGTTCCGTCTAATGTAACGGCGTAAGTACCTTGTGTAAACGCTCCCTGATTACTCCAAGTTCCAGCGAGATTAATATTTCCTCCAGGTGCGTAGGTTTTCCCTGAAGGAATATATAAGTTTTTCTCGAGATCGAGATTACTACCGCTGCCGTCTGCATAAATTGCTGTGATGTCCGGATCTCCATTGTTTGCTGTGTCCAGGTTTGCGTTTGTAATCGGTCCTGCGTTTTCGTGGGTTGTTTTGAGATAATAATAATAAACGTCTAAATTATTTATGTCTGCTGGTGTGTCCGGTCCAATTGTCACAGTAACTGCTTTTTGTGTTTCACCATCTATAAATGCTGTAATTATGTCATTTGCGGAATAATTGACCCCAGTCACTGAATAATTACCACTTCCGTCAGTAGTGTCTGTGCCAACTGTTACACCATTGACTAACACATTAATGTCTTTATTTGCGGAAACTGATCCCGTGATTCCTGTATAAAGCTGGCCGGAGACTGTGTAGCCTGAGCCCATGAATATCGTAAATATTCCTCCACTTGAATCTTTACCACCATCATCAACTTTGTATGCACCAACTACGATGTCGTCGTTGCCATTACTATCGAGATCTCCAATTACCGCTACGGATGAACCGAAATTATCATGATTAACTAATGTTCCCGTGAACCCTCCCTCTGTATCAGAGATTTTTTGATACCCTGGAGTGGCTGATGGATATGAATCGTCAACAGTTCCGTCTGCGTCCATATACAGAATATATATTGCTCCTCTTCCATCCCCTCCATCGTCGTCAGTTTGTGCACCTACAACTAAATCATCTACTCCATCTCCATTTAGGTCGTCTATTCTGGCTACGCCTGATCCGAAATTGTCACTATCGTCTAGAGTAGCTGTAAATTCTCCTTCGGTATCTGAGATTTTTTGATACCCTGGTGTAGCTGCTGGAAATGCATCATCAACAGTCCCATCTGCATCTAAAAACAGAATATAAACTGCTCCGCGATTAGTTCCACCGTCATCATCATAAAACGCGCCTACTGCTAAATCAGTTACTCCATCTCCATTTAAATCTCCCATATTATCAACTGAATATCCAAAAAGGTCGCCTAGCTCGAGCGTTGCCGTGAACTCTCCTTCGGTATCTGAAATCTTACTATACCCTGGATGAGCTGCTGGATATGAATCGTCTACAGTTCCGTCTGTGTCCATATATAGGATAAAAACTGCTCCGCGATTAGTTCCACCGTCGTTGTTCTTTGCCCCACCTACTGCAATATCGTCTACCCCATCTCCGTTTAAATCC
>JAOZTS010000015.1:5744-9806 GCA_029939035.1 Candidatus Altimarinota bacterium
CCCTATGCTAGCAATACTATATCCAAACCACCCACCATCATTTAATACTGCCGGAAAGTCTCCAATTCCGTGACCTATTTGTTGATGACTCGAAACGGTTCCATTAGAATTCATAAAAAGTATAAAAATAGAGCCATAATCAGTGCCTGAATTGTTAATATCATTAGCTCCTACTGCTAGATCTGTTACTCCATCTCCATTTAAATCTCCTATATTTGCAATTGCGCAACCAAACTGATCGGCATATTCAATAGTCCCTGTAAACCCTCCCTCAGTATCAGAGATCCTTTGATGCCCTGGGTGTGCGGCTGGAAATACATCATCCGCTGTACCGTCCGCATCCATGAATACGATGTGCATTCCTCCATGTAAATATCCTCCATCATCAATTCCATATGCTCCTACTGCTAAATCTAGTACACCATCATTGTTCAAATCTCCAATTGCTTCAACATCATTCCCAAAATAGTCATAACTTGCAAAAGTCCCGGTAAAACTACCTGCTGTATCAGAGATTTTCTGGTTACCATCTACAAAGATATTGATGGCCGCATAAGCTACTGGGATGCCAATAATTATCAGGCTCAATACTGCTATTATTAGTTTTTTGTGATTTTTTTTGAGAGGCATTTTTGGTTGAATTAAATTACTTTACTCTATTTCGTATAGATGAATGAAATCAGATTACTTATTCGATTTGTTTCCGGATCAGATGAATAGGCTGTGATATTGTGGGATCCTGGTGGTAGTTCCGCTATCAGCGAATCTTGAATCTTTGTCACACCGTTTGCATCTGCAATTACCACTGATGAGAATATTCGGCTTTGGATTGTGATGTAGACTATAGTGTCTTTTTCTGCGGTTAGGACGATTGACTCATCTGCTTCGCCTGCGAATAGGTTTAGGTATTCGTCTTTTTCGAATTCGTTTGCTTTGCTGGCTAGAACTATGACTTTGTCTACCGTTTCACCAAGTATTAGATTTTCTTTGTCTACTTCTATGGTTAAATCTTTGAGTGATTCATCTGAATTTACAGTTATATTTGCGATTCCTGTGCCATTATCTCCAATTGCAAATAGATAATATTCTCCATCTGGAAGTGCTTCTGGAACGTTTATGGATCCTTTGTTTCCGTCGTCGATAGTTGCTGTTCCTACAAATATTTCTTTTGATTGGACGTCGTCAGCCGAAAGGACTGAGGCTTGGGCGAACAGTTCTTCTCCTCCTGAGGCATTTACTATCACTAGATCTACAGTGTCATTTGCGCTTGAGCAAATGCTGATTTTTGGGTTACTTCCGGCTATTACATTGTTCATACCGTGTATTACTGGCTTGTCCCAGTTGTTTATGTCGGCTACATTCGGATCAGTTCCACAATAGAATTCTAGGTCTGTTGGGGCAATGTCTCCGTCCGGGTTGTTGTCTGTGAGCGAAACTCCGAATCTTAAGTTTACTATGTCGGCGACGTGATCGTTGTTTATATCTATGTTTGCTAGTCCTACATTTTCTATTTCTGCTTCGACGAGATTTTCAAATTCTTGAGCGCTGGTTACTGTTATCGGACCATCTGCTGTGTAGGCTGTGTATGATTCCATTTCTTCAAAATCTAATGATTCTGAGATCTCATTTATTATATGAGCTGTTCCTCCGGACATTATTTCTCCTACTGATTGGCCTGATGGTGCTGAGTATTCTCCTTGTTGTGATGCGTGTTCTTCGATGAGGTCTTCCATCACTGAGGTTTCGATGTATTCGAATGTTGGCTCTGGGGTTTCTACTGTTACTGGGGCTGGTTCTATAAAATATTCATAGACCGGCTCAACTACATATTCTTCTACTGCGTCTGACACTGGGCTGACTGGGAGTTCTGGCTCGGATGGTTCGTCCGTTGGCTCTTCTTCAACTGGGATTTCTTCGTCGACTGGTTCTTCGGTTGGCTCCTCTGTTGGTTCATCTGCTGTGTCGTCAGTTGCACTTGATGCTATCCCGCTGAGAAATGCGCCTATTGAGGTCCCTCCTGTTTCTGCTGGCGGTGTTGCTTCTTGGTATGCGTAGGTGAACGCTTTTGGTGATGGAGTTGTTTGGTCTGCAGTTTCGTCGTTAACTGTAATTTGCAAACAATGTTCTCCGTCTATTCCATCTCCATCAATTATAAGTTCATTTGCGATCCAGGTTCCGGATATTGTGTTTGTACTGGATGACGAGATATTGGTTATTTGGTATCCGGCTGAATTGTCGACCGTTGGAGTTCCTAAGGTTGCTAAAATTGTGGTGCTGATATTTGCTTTTAGCCATGGTCCATTACATTCTCCGTCGAAATCTGATTCATATTCAACTTTTGCTTTTAGAGTTTCATGGTCTGGGTCGCTGGCTGTGAATGTAAATGAGATTGTGTTTTCTCCGGAGTCTTGGGCTGGTGATGATAGATTTCCTGATGGTGCTGTTTGGCAACCAGTTAAGGCCCCAGTCCCTGCTAATACATATGCCAGAGCAGAACAATCTGTGATTGTGTTGTCGCCGGTGCTTGAAGTGAAAATGTCTGCCGAGCTGTTTGTCTCCCATGTCATACTGCTTCCTATCGTATTACTGACAGATGATCCTACCAACGACACGCCATATCCGTTCGGCAGATCACCGCTTCCAATCCTTGAGCTTGATATTTGGTTGCTATCACTATCGTCTATATACAAAGCCCCACTACTTTTGACTAAAATCTCTGGATTTGCAGGCACTGTTTGGTATCCTGCCGCTAATGTTGGGTCTCCAGCTGCACATCCTGTAGGGGCCGTGTATGAGTATGCATTCCCACTCCACACATATGAATTTTCAAACCAACAATCTATTGTCCATGCTCCCATTCCGAGCGCATTCAATTCAGTTAAGGCGTCTGATTCGAGTGGATAATCCGAGTTGTTGAAATAAAATGAATAATACGTCCCTCCATTCTCTGCTAACCCTAAGTTCCAATCTCTAGGAGATGTTCCTGTAGGAGATCCTGTTACTACCTCTGTGGTTAAGACTTTGTCGTTCTCGTCAATACCGTAAAAATCTGATCCTGCTCCTGTTTCCTTGTACGCCATCATCAGACCACCTGTGTAATCATTCGAGTTGTATGAATAAGGATGACGAGTTTTTGTGTAAGTAGTGGTTACATCACTGACACCTTTTAGAATGAAGTCTGTCAGAGTATTGCTGTCAGATCCGTTTGTTAAATATATATCTGCAATGGTGCTCGAATCGCCTACGATATTGAATCCTGAGATTTCTGAATTATCAACATTATCCAAACTAAATCCATAAGATTGTCCCGTTGCGTCCAGGATTGTTGACCCGCTGCCTAAAGTCCCTGTTATCTCGATACCGTCTAGAGATGAAAGAGTTACTGGCCCTGAGTACCCCCCATCAGCGACATCTAGGACCATATCGTCGCAAAGAGCGCTGGCCGCTGAATTTAGATTTTGAAAATCTACAGATGAATAGTTAATTATGCCATTATCATTCACTTTTATATGAACTTTCCCGTCACCTTCTGTTGCTCTTCTTGAGCCGCTGTAGACTCCTATATCTGTTCCTCCATTTACATCTAGGTAGCAACTTGCCGGGAATGGTTCCATATTGTTGTCAAGATTTTCATCTCCAGTCTTCATACCTGGATTTGACGTGTATCTGTGCCCTCCGGAAATTCCTATATTACTCTGATCCTTTATTTCATTTATGTTGTAGAATCCGTTGTAATCTTCGTTTATAGTGTTTGTTCCCGTTCCTTTTGTGAAATACATCCCGTAATTGCTCGTCGAGGTGTCGGAGTATATTAGATTGTAATTTAGATCAATGGTTTGGCTATATGTGTCACCATACATATGTATTCCATAACAATGTGACCCACAATTGTCCGACATCTTGATTGTATTATTGTAAATCTCTGCAATTATATCTCCATGACCTGACAATAGAGCCATTGCATAAAAGGTGTCTGTTGTTTGGTACGCTGGAAATGTAAAATAATTATTATATATTGATGTATTGTCGATTGGAGCAGATCCAAGCGCCCCTCCTGACTGC
>JAOZTS010000015.1:9816-10498 GCA_029939035.1 Candidatus Altimarinota bacterium
GGCAGGCTGGGTTGGAAAACTAAAAGTGTTGTCATGTATCGATATTCCTTCTCCGAGAGGCTCTGACCCTGAGCCATCTATAAAACTATATTTTGCTCTTCCAGTTACTCCGTTTGTAAATGTGTTGTTGTCAATTTCTGTTCCGATCGCACCTCCAACTCCTCCTGCTGCTCCTTGGAGGCCTACTCCTTGTTGCCCAGTAGCATGTTGGATATTTATTTCATTTCCGGTAATGCGGGTGTCTATCGCTGCACCCCAAACTGACATTCCATTAATATCCGTATTGTTTGAAATTGTGTTACCTGTCCCAGAAATCAACTCTATATCTGATGGTGCTGAAGTATCTATGAAGACGTTATTATCTATGAGACCGTTATCGTACTGTAGTCTCAGATTTAACCTCTCCAAATTACAGTCTTTTATTGTTAAATTATTCTCTCTCAACTCTATCACGTCCGAACTTCCTGCATTTCCTATTGTTGCAACACCTGATCCTTCATCCACACATTGAATTGTTACATCTGTTCTTCCACCAAGATTTAATGGATATGACTCTGATGCTGCGCTGTATGGATTTGCATGAAGAGATCCTTTTATTTCAACTATGTCTCCATTACCAGTCGTTGTTGCGAAATAGCCATTGGCAATAGAAGCTGAGTCGCATCCTGAAGCACATACGGTG
>JAOZTS010000015.1:10508-12818 GCA_029939035.1 Candidatus Altimarinota bacterium
ACGGTGAAAGTTGCTGCTTGAGCGGTTGACGAAAAGTGAAAAGCGCCTGAAATTATTAGGGCGAAAAAGAATATTGACGTAAATGCTCTGAGTGAAATATTTCTGAGTTTCATATGTAATATTTTTATAGGAAATAACGGTCTTTACTTTACTTGGTTTTGTACTCAAATTCAATTTTTAATGTAGCTGGGGTTCGTGATAGATTGTTTGTGATGTTTTTAGAAAAAGTTAAAAAACCGATTGTGGGACTGGCGCCAATGGATGGTGTGACTGACGCTGTGTTTCGATATATGGTTTGCTTGAATAGTCGGCCGTCGTTTGTGATGACGGAATTTGTGAATGTGGAGGGTTTGGCGCGTGGTGCGGTGAAGAAGATTCCGGCTTTTATTTTTGATGATATTGAGAGGCCTATTGTGGCTCAGATTTTTGGAACAGAAGTGGATTCGTTTTATAAGGCTGCTGTTTTGGCGAGTGCTTTGGGATTTGATGGGGTTGATATAAATATGGGATGTCCCGCGAAGAAGGTTGAAAAGAAGGGGTCTGGGGCTGGATTGATAAAGACGCCGGAATTAGCGAAGGATATTATCTGGGCGGTGAAGCGAGGGGTGAAAGATTGGGCTGAAGGCGTGACTTTGGAAGAGGCGGGCGTTCATAGTGATGTGATTGCGTCTGTGAAAGTTATTGGGAAGCGGGTTCAAATTCCGGTTTCTGTGAAGACGAGAATTGGCTATGACAAACCTATTACTGAAGAGTGGATTAGTCAGTTGTTGGAGGTGGGAATTGATTTTTTGACTTTGCATGGGCGAACATTGAAGCAGATGTATGGTGGAGAGGCTGACTGGGATGAGATTGGAAAAGCGGCGGTGATGTGTCGGGAGGCAGGTGTAATGATAATTGGGAATGGTGATGTGAAGTCGATGGAGGACGCGGAGGCGAGGACTCGCGATTTCGGAGTGGATGGTGTGATGGTTGGTAGAGCTGTAATGGGGAATCCTTGGTTTTTTGGTGGAGATGAGCCTTTTCACGGGGACCGTGTGCAGGCGGCGAGGGATCATTTGAAATATTTTGAGAAGTTTTTGGGTGAACATATGGCTTATCACACTGTGAAGAAACATTTAGGTTGGTATTTGAAGGGATTTGACGGGGCGAGAGAACTTAGAGCGAAATTGATGCAGACTGAGAGTGCAAAAGAGGCCATTGAACTAATTGACTCTGTTTAGTTCTTTGCGTTTTTTGATCAAAAGCTTACAATGTGAAAGCTTTTTTTAAACCAATCAATTATGAAGAAGATATTTGCTTTATTTCTACTTTCGTTTTTCGCATTTACTAATGTGGCGGCGGCGATTGAACCGATGATGTTCGAGGAGCCTGTGATGTTCGAAAGGCCGATGATTGAATTTGAACCGATCGAACCAATTCACGATGATGATCCGTATGTCGATGATCCGTATCTGGAAGTTGGACTGGCTGCATACGTAATTGAGGAGGGAAAAGTTGCGCTGGAGTGGGAACCTTATCTTGGGAATGACTTTCTTTGGTATAAAATAATGCATTCACAGGAAAACGGTTATCCATATTATCCGGTTGATGATTACCTGGATTACTACGAAGATCATTCTAGAACTGGTTTTATTCATGAAAATGTTCCTTTTGGTGATAATTATTATGTGATTTGCGTGATAACTGTTGATAGCAGGAGGGGTTGTAGTAATTCGGAATATATTTGGATGGAGCCATTTGAAGGATTTGAAGGACATGTTGTTGATGAAGACGCAGAGTTTGAACCTGATCGTGAAGAGAAACCTTTTATTGAAAATAAAATTCAGGAAAGAGGCTTTTTGGGAAAACTTTTAGGTTGGGTTAAAAATAATTTTGCGATATTTGTAGCAGTATTGACAGTTATTCTCGCTACTTCAGGATTTACTTTTGCGACTAGAAGGAAACGACAATCTATTTCAAAACATATGAATCAAATCGACGATACTTATTCAGAATACAAAATGAAGGCAAAGAGATGTGAGGCGGAGCTTTATCGATTAAAAGATATTATTGATGATGAGCTTAAGGGTGGAAAACTTGAAGATACTTCTTATCAGCTTTTGATGAATCGAATCGAGGGATATATGGTGGATGTTCAAAAACAGATTGTTAATGAAAAGTTTGGAGGACTGCCTGGATCACTGAAAGAGCAGATGTTTATGATGATGGAGGATGGTGAAATTACAGAAAAGGAAATGGAAACTATGCAAAAGTTGATTAAACGATCTGAGCTTTCTGCTAGTGAACAAGACAGCCTGCTGCAAACTATGG
>JAOZTS010000015.1:12828-16043 GCA_029939035.1 Candidatus Altimarinota bacterium
ATCAAGAATCAGGATGAAATAATGAAGAAACGGGGGAAGAAGAGTTAGACTACGATCTCTTCGTCTTTTTTCGTTGGAGGAATGCTTCCCTCTAGCTCTTTTGTACTGCCACACAGCCTTGACTGATGTGCATAAGAGTATATAATGCGCCCTTCTAGTTAATAAAGCCATTTTCCCATATGCCTCGTAATCCCGAAAATCCACCAGAAGATGCAGAAAGTCACGCAAGTGATGCGGTTGATGGTGCCATGGCAACGGCAGATCATTTAGAGGCCCAAACTGCTGACATGTCGCCAGATCAAGCCGCTGAATATGTTGCAGAGGCAACTGGTATGCAACGATTTAGAAGCGGAATAAGAAGAGTGACTGCACACAAAGCATATGAAGCAGTTCAGAGAGGGGCCACATATGCATCGATACTTGGAGAACCAACTTTAAGGTTTGTATCAGCACAAGCGGGAGTCCAAGTAGACGAAGGAGTTTATGACGTAATAAGACTGACAGCGACAGGCGTATTTGCAACTAACTTGGTGGCTAAAACAGCTGGAAATGGCCTCCAACATTTAAAAAGTGCAGAAGGATTGATTGATGCTATAACGGTAGCGGCGGAAACTATGCAAGAACTTCCAATAGGAAACGCTAGATTGGCACGTCTTTTGAAACAGATTAGAACAATGAGAGCTGTAAGCAAGGTAATACGTACTATGAGAGTAGGTGCCGTAGAAGAGTCATTGGAAGACAAAGCAACCGAGGAAATAGTGGAAGGTTTCTCAAAAGCAATGGTGTTGATACTTGGTGTGGCATTACCACTTCTAGGTGCAGATTTCAAAAACCTGGATTACACAGATCCTGAAACGTATGCAAAATTCGTTGCAGGTAATGGTGTGATCATATTGGCAGCGAGACAATATATAAAAACAATCAGGGGAGCACTTCAATCAAACTACACAGAGCTTTTGGAAGAGAGTATCAACAAGATCGATTCAATAAGACTGGATAATCCAGAATTGGAAGCAGTTCTAAATGAAGTTCTGAAGAAGGGGCAAAACGAAGTGTTAATTTTGGTAGAAGCATTTACAAACACATTGGTGGATCTAAAAACGCTAATAAATCCTATTGGAGAAGACTTCGAACTTGACGATGATGGAGGTTTGAAATCAAAAGACCTGGACGCTGTAGTAATGGTCACAGATCTAAGAGAATTTACTAAACTAAGTGAACAACTTGGAGGGAAAATCTTCACATTCCTAAAAACAAATTACTTCTCATTCTTAAAAAGAATAATCAAGCAACACAAAGGGAAAATCTTGAATCACACAGGTGACGGATTGGTCGTATATTTCACAGATATAGTTGACGAGAACGGTGATGTTACAGAAGCCAAAGAATCGATGGCCTCAAAATGTGGTGCAAAAGTAAACGAAGTTACAAACATGATGGCAAACTCATTCCTACAAGAAGATTATGGAAAAGCAGACGGCATGCACTATACAGGAGTTGGAATGTCTCGAGGGATAATACGTATCGGTGATGCATTGAGTTTGGCAGCCGAAGAAAGCGCCGCAAGCGGTGATACTCCAGAAGATGTGGAAAAGAGAAGGATGTTAAGAGTTCATCAATCATTACAGGCACAGATCGCAGCAGAATGTGAATGGTTAACAGAGAGCGATGTACAGGACATTTCAAGCCTTGTAGGTATCGGAAACCCTATCAATATGGCAGCCCGCCTCGAATCACAGGCTAAAAATTACCCAAGATTCAACTGCCTAATAACAGAAGAGCTTTACAAAAACCTTCCAGATGAAGAAAAAGAAAACTATGAAGAAGTAGGAGAACGAATGCTGAAAGGTATAGCTGAACCGGTTGTAATCTACGGAATACCTAGGCATAAAGAGACCATATAATTCTGTATGCTAGAATGGATCACATGAAAAACAAAGTCTTCACCATTCCTAATTTAATTAGTTTCTCGAGGTTGCCCTTTGCGTTTCTGATAATTTTATATGTAGATTCTCCCCTTAAATACTTGTTTTTGGCGCTATCCGTTGTTGCAGATTTTCTTGATGGGTATGTTGCCAGGAAGCTGAATCAGGTGTCGAAACTTGGTGCGATTTTGGATCCTTTGTTTGATAAACTTTTTGCATTAATAATCTTTGTTTATTTCTTTGTGACACTAGAATTGTCGCTATTTTTTATTCTACTTTTCTTTTTACGAGATATTGTTACGTCTTTGGCCGCACTGTTTTTCCTTTTGTTTAAGAGGAAATCAAAGGTTAAACTAGAAGCCAGGTTGTTTGGGAAAATTGTCACAATTTTACAGTTTCTCGTTCTATTATTTATGATAATGAAGGATTTGGCTTTAATTGAAATTGGAATATATGTACTCTTTGTTATGTCTTTGGTCGCATTAATTGATTACTTCATTTATATAAAACGTGAAAAAGTTTAAGATTTTGTTAATAAATTTGGGGTACTGTACGGGGTTGGATGGGTCGATTTACGACTATTTCACTAAATTTTATAGATTTGGATTTTTGCCAAAGAGGCACGAGGGACGTGTTATTCGCAAATTGAAAAAATTAGCTGAGGATGTGGACTTGATTTGCATGTTGGAGGTAAAAAGCGGGCAATTTGAGAAGATTCAAGGGGATTGGTATGGGGATGTTGAAAATAAGTATGGAGTTGGGAGTTTGCTAAGATATTTGCTTTTTACTAGAGAGAATTGTAATGGGTTTATTTCGAAAAAGAAGGTCCCTTTCAAAAAACACTTCCTGAAAAATGGGACGAAGAAACTGCTTTATGAAATCGAGATGCCTGGTGGGACGAAGCTTGTTTTTGCGCATTTTTCTTTGAATTCAAAGGTTAGGAGGAAGCAGTTTGGAGAGATTAATAAAATGTTCGATGGGTCGAGGATTGTTTGTGGAGATTTTAATATTTTTAAAGGAGTGGAGGAGGTAAAACCGTTGGTTGAAAGTGGATTGCAGGTTGTGAGCGAGGAACCTACTTTTCCGGCGTGTTCACCAAGAAAACCTTTGGATTTGTTTTTGTGTTCTAAGGATTTGGAATGCGAAGTTGAAGTTTTGAACGAGGTTTTGTCTGATCACTCTGCGGTTTTGCTTACCACCAAACTTTCTTGAGTTTGAGAGCATAACCTATCAAGTTTGTTAGAAAGTGGAGAGCCGGAGTGAGGATAAGAATCGTCAGGAGATTTTGCC
>JAOZTS010000090.1 GCA_029939035.1 Candidatus Altimarinota bacterium
TATTCCAAGTTCTTGGAGTAATGTTGAAAGCTGTAATGTTTCTAATTGATTAACAGTTGATTCGTACTGGGTAGATGCGCCTTGTATGGCAAATCCTAATTGGTCTAGCTGGAGTGCTAGGCTTTTCTTTGTTTGATCTAATCCTAATTCAGCTTGTTCTATTCCGTCTTTGCTGCTGTTTTTTGCTGATTTGAGGGCTTCTATTTGTGCTTCTGTTTGAGCAATTGCTGCTTCGAGTTGCGCTAAAGCATCTACAGCTTCAGGCTGTCTATCTAGTAGATCGTCGTAGTCATCTTCGAGATCGTCTAGAGCGTCTTTTGCATCGTAATAGTCGTCTTTTAGGTCTTCGTATGCGTCTTTTGCTAATTCTACTGACAATTGAGCACTGTCTAGTTGGACTGATGATAGGTTGTTTGTGAACATTCTGGTGTCCTGTGATTGTTCAAGACTATTTTGTGCTGCTTCTACTCCTAGTTGTGCTGAATCCAAGCTTTCAAGATTTACTTTTTTTGTTAATGAAAGTGTTGAATTTGCAGCTTCTAGACCTGCTTTTGCAGCTAAATATTGTTGATCTGCTACATCTGTGCTCAATGAATCTCCTAGATTAACCAAAATGTCATTTTTATCTACTTCGTCTCCTACTTCTACGTATACTTTTGTTATCAATCCTGTAGTTTGTGGGGAAATATAAGTAGTAGATGAGGCGCTAGCTGTGCCTGTTTTTGTGAAATTTAAGGTTACTTTGTCTTTTCCAAGCTCAAAAATTTCGACTTCTTTTGGAGGTAGTTCTCTTAATAGAAGTGGTTCTTTATTTCTTACTAGTTTTTCGTCTGTAGTGCCATTTTTGAAGTCATTTATGTATTTTTCAATATCTTCACGGTACATATATCCTCCTACAACTATGGCTGCAAGCACTATAAATGTAATAAATTTCTTCATTTCTTTATGCGTTATTTGTTTAGCTATGGATTATCCTCTTTTTTGCTGATTTGTCAATATTAACATTGACAAACTGTTTTATTGCAGTATAATCACTGGCTTACCTAATGAAATATTATGAATATCGAAGAAAAACAATCAGTGATAAATCGCTTGTTGAAGGGGAAAGAGACTTCTTTTGTTGAGAAGTACATTGCTGATGGACCAACAAAAGTAAAGGAGGGGATTGGTGCTTCAGATGAGGAGTGGAGCGTGATTTTTGACTATATGGTGTTCGAGGAAAATCTCTTATACAAGGCTGTAACCATAAATATCGATTTTTTCTTGGATATTTATGTTAAGCATGGATCTGCACATGTAAAGGAGGTTTTGGATATTACACATATGAAATACGACATAATTTGGGAGATTTTGTTCGATTATATAGCTGTTTCACATGATGGGCTGTATTTCCATGTAATGGAGCATAGAGACAAGTATACAACTGCTATGAAGGCACGTGGTGGTGATTTTGTACGTAAAGTTTTGGGTGTGTGGAAGCCGAAATACGAGGGTTCATGGGCAAAAGTGCTCGATTTCCTATTACATGCGGTTTGTGATGCAATTTTTTCAGAACAAACATACGAAAATAGCATAAAAGCGTTTTCTTTGATCATGAATGGTGTGCGTGAGCACAGACCAATATATAAACATGGGCTTCTTTAAGCCATTTCTGGAACGATAAGGAAGTGGTCTTCGCCTGTTTCTCCTTTTTGGCTTTGTAAAAAGACTCTATAAGCGATTTTTCGATCTGGTAGATACTTGTAATAGGTAAGATCAAGTATCTGTAGCTCACTATTCTTGAATTTCTCTTCATTTAAGTGATTATCAGAGTCTGGACGTTCATCGTGCTTAAACTCCTCATATTGTTCTTTTGTGAGTTTTTCGAACTTATTAGCGTCTTTTTTGTATATATCACGCAGTTCTTGTTTCGCTTCTGGAATGGTGGTTGAAGTTAATATTTCTCCTGTCATGGTGGTTGGAGTTAAATGTGGTTTCATTATAGGTCAATTTCCTCCCACATTCCAAGAAGATCTTCGAGTTTTTTTCTGCATAGTCTGCATGAGTGTCCTATGGTTTCTCTTGTTGATTGGAGTTCTGCTCTTCTTTCTGGAGTTGAATTATATAAAAGGTAGCTCCCGGGTCTTCCCCCGGTTTCTATATAGTTTGGATTTTGTGGGTCGTTGCAGGTTAATCCTGTTAAATGCGACCAAACTGACCTGCCTTCTTCACAGAAAGGTTTTGGAGCTTGTGTGCATTCTTGTTCTCTGAATGTGCAGAAATCTTCTTTGCTCATAAATATTTTAATAAGATAGTATAGTATACAATTATTTTGTTTATTTGAAGTTTTTATATAAAAAAGTTATATTGAGGTACTCATTATAATCGTTGGAGTGAAAATGTTTTCTAAAAGTAGAAAGTGATTTTTTGGTACGCCCGGGGGGATTCGAACCCTCAACTTCCGGTTCCGAAGACCGGCGCTCTATCCAGTTGAACTACGGGCGCATATTGGTGTAAAAGAATTTGCCCGCCATTGCTGACGGGCATTTTCAGTTGTGTTTACTCAGTCTCGTGTGCAGTTTGTATCTCTTTCCTTTTAGCCCATTTGTTCCATTTTAACAAGATTGGGCTTGCTGTAAATATTGATGAATATGTACCTACTAATGTTCCAAGAGTGAGTGCTAATACGAAGTAGAAAATTGATGGACTTCCCCAGATTAATACTGCGACTAGTACTATTAATGTAGATACTGATGTATTGATTGATCTTCGAAGTGTTTGGTTGAGTGATTTGTTGATTACTTTTCCAACACTTTCGTGACCTTCTGAGCGGATTAGGTTTTCTCTGATTCTGTCGAATATTACGATTGTGTCATTTACAGAATAACCAAATACAGTGAGCATTGCTGTGATGAATAATGCATCGAGTTCCACATCGAGGAATGCTCCTAGAATTGCGAATACTCCGGTTACTATTATTACGTCGTGCAATAATGCGATGATTGCTGTGACACCGAATCTCCATGGATTAACTTCTTTTGGTATTTTTCTGAATGCGAATCCGATGTAGACGATGATCATCAATAGTGCGAATGCTATGGCAGTGATTGCCTTGTGTAGTAGTGTTTTTCCAATGGTTGGTCCGATGGTTGTGAATCTTGGTTCTGTTACGCTCGGGAATCTGTCTTTCATTGCGGCTAGTAATTGGTCGTGAGCCGCGGATGTTAAGTATTTGGTTTTTACTACATAGCTCGTGTCTCCTGATTCCAGAATGATAACGTTTGTTAGGTCTACTGTTGTATCTGTATTTTCTGATAGGGTAGTGGTGTCAGTGCTTGTTTCTGTAGGAGTTTCTGTAGTTGCTACTTCTATTTTTCAACCATTTATTTCTCCTTCGATATCTACCAAAGTGTCAGCTAACATTTCTTTTTGAACAGGTTCTGAGAACTTGAATTCTAGAAGTGTTCCTCCTTTGAAATCGATTCCAAGTTTTAGTCCAAATACAAGCATTGAAACTATTGATGCTATTACGAGTAATCCTGAAAATGATAGCCAGATTTTTGATTTACCGACGATATTGAAATGTGATTCTCCTTTGTGTGGGTTTACTCCGAACGCTTTAACGTTTTGAGCAATTTTCTTTCCAATGAATCCTGCAAGTAGAGTTTTTGTGACTGTGATTGCTGTGAACATTGAAACCAAAATACCTGCAGCCAAGTTGAATGCGAATCCTTTGATGATTGAAGATCCGAAGTAGAATAGGATTGCACATGTTAGTAATGTAGAGAAGTTTGAATCTCTGATTGCGCTCCAAGCTCTGTTGAATCCGTCGTTGAGGGCTGCTCCGTATGATTTTCCTTCTTTTAATTCTTCTTTAAATCTTTCGAAGATTAGGATGTTTGCATCAACTGCCATACCTATAGAAAGGATGATACCTGCGATACCAGCGAGTGTTAGGACAACTCCTGTTTTCAGTAAGTAGGTCAGGAAGAAGAATCCAATACAACTTAGTATAAAGGACAGCATTTTTTCCCAGCCCGAATCTTTGTTGTTAACTATTTTTACTATCAGGAATATAAAGACAATTAGTGCGAGTACGAGTGCTATTCCCAGGTGTAATTGTGATTTGATCAAGAATATTAGTAATGCTGCATAAACTCCGAGTGCGAGATCTGCGATAAGTCCTGCAAGTCTGTAGTTGAAGAGCATGAATATCATTACTAGTGCTAGACCGAGAAGACCGGCGAATAGGCTAGTGTTGAGTGCTTCTTGTCCGAGTGTTGCTCCGATTGTGTATTCTCCTGTTAGGATAATTGGAGCTGGGATTGCACCTGTGTTTAGGTCACGAGCCAGATTTTTAGCTTCTTCTGATGTGAAATCTCCGTTGATTTGTGCGCTTCCAGAAGTGATTGGTTCGTTTACAACTGGTTCAGAAACCAATTGTCCTCCTACAAATATCGCAACCTTTTTGTTTACGTTTCTTGTAGTGATTTCTCCAAATAGTTTTGCTCCTTCATCGTTGAATTGAATTAATACGTATGGTTGGAAGTAGTTGTCGAGTTGAACGTCAGCGTGTACGAAGTGTTCACCGGTAAGTCCTGTTTCT
>JAOZTS010000091.1 GCA_029939035.1 Candidatus Altimarinota bacterium
GGGTGCCCGGGAACTGACTCTTTCGAGCCTTAAGCTGCAGCGCTTTCTACTTGTCGAGCTTCTCTTCGTGCTCTTGCTTTAGCTTTGTTTTTTCTTTTTCGAAGTTTACTTTTTGGTCGAATATTTCCGACTAAACAGTGCTGTTTGCTTGCGTGTTTATTGCTCATGTTTTTTAATTATTTCTGCTGGCATAATTTAGGGGTTTTTGACTTAATTGTCAATTTAATGTAGGTTTTTCGCCGTTGTGTGCTTTGTTAAGTTTCCACACACGCCTACTAAACTTAACCCAAATGATCTATGAATGTTGTAGATAATGTTCAAGAAAAACTCCATCTAAAGGAATTTAAGTACATCGTTTATATAGCGGTGATTTTTGTTTCAGTTCTTTTGATTTCAAATGTTGCTTCGAGCAAAATTGTTTCACTTGGGCCGTTTGATTTTGACGGGGGAACATTACTTTTTCCATTAAGTTATATTTTTGGAGATATTTTAACTGAAGTGTATGGATATAAGCGTACAAGGAAGATAATTTGGCTTGGACTTGCGATGAATGTGTTGATGGCTTTGGTGTTTATGGCTGTGAATGCGCTTCCAGCAGCGGCAGAGGCTTCTAATTCTGATGCTTTTAGGGCGATTCTTAGTTGGACACCTAGAATTGTATTAGGAAGTGTTTTGGCATTTGCATTTGGTGAGTTTTCGAACTCATACATTATGGCAAAAATGAAGATTTGGACGAAAGGAAAGATGCTGTGGGCTCGTACCATTGGTTCAACTTTGGTTGGGCAGGGACTTGATACGGCAATTTTTGTTTTGGTTGCTTTTTATGGGGTGTTGCCGAATAGTTTGTTAGGTGCGATAATAGTATCGAATTATGTGTTTAAAGTTTGTGTAGAGGTAATATTTACACCTTTGACTTATGCAATCATTGGATTCTTGAAGAGAAACGAGGGTGTAGATGTTTACGACGACAATACGAATTTTAATCCGTTTAAATTGAATTAGTGAAAAAGTTTTTGTACATTTTGTCATTGTTTGTGTTTACCTCGTGTGTTTCCGGGGGTGGAACTTATGTGTCTTTTGATAAATGTGAGTTTTATGAAATTTCGAAGGGAGAGACTGAGGGGACTGAGGTGTCTGAGGAGATTGAGGAAACTGAGGTGGCTGAGGGAATTTATTATGTGAGTTATCCTCAGGCAGGTTCTATTGAAGAAGTGAATGATGTTTTGGTTATGGATTATCAAAATTGTTCTGTTGAATTTGGTGAAGATTTGAATTATGAGTCGGAGTTGAATGATCTTATTGAAATAAAGACTCATGAGAAAAATGATGTTTCTTATCAGGCTTGGTATAAAGAGGATTTGTTGGTTCGATATGGTGGTAGCTTGATCAACTATGATTATAAATTTTGGCTTACTGACTTTGAAGTTGGGGTTTCAGATTGTATTTTAGTTTTGGATACAATGGCAGAGTCTTTTACTGATACGCCTTTTTATCACAATAAGGATTATGGGTTCAAAGTAGATGTATTGCCGGAATACAAGATGGAGTATTTGCCGAGTGACGAAGGTGTTTTGATGAAGAAATGGGTTGTGGATATGTGTATGGATGAATGGGGTGATGAATATGAATGTGGACATAAAATTGAAATTTATGTTTTCGGTACTGACAATATATTTGGATATCAGAATTTGGCTGAATTTTTGGCTGATAAATATTCTGGATATAGTGCAGAGTTTGTTGGATCTGGAGTTTTTGTTGATGAGGGATCTGGCGAAGATGGTATTCGTCATTATTTTATGATGGAGAATGGGGGTAGTGCGATTTACGAAGCTTATTTGAAAACTCCAAGTCAGTATCATTCAGCGAATAAGGAGGAGTTTGATGAATTGATGAAGAGCTTTTCTATTCTCTAACGAATTTCCTTTTTATTCTAGAAGGTTCTGTTGAATATTTTGCAGATAGGAGTTCTTTTAGTTCTGATGCGGTGTAAAGTTTTCGTTCGAGGAGTTCTTCACGAATTGTTCTGTTGTTTTTGAGTGCCGATTGTACTATTTCTGCAGTTTTTTGATATCCAATGTAAGGAACTAGTACTGTTGCGTTGCATAAACTTTCTTCAAGTTCTTTTTCTATTTTTTTCTCGTTTGCTTTTAATCCTTTGATGCAGTTTTTTCTAAGTGTACTCACTGCGTTTGTTAGTATTTCCATTGATTCCAAGAGCTTGAACATGATTAGTGGGCACATAACGTTGATCTCAAATTGGCTTCTTTGTGCTGCTAATTCGATTGCTTTATCGTTTCCCAGGACGTGTATTGATGTCATTATTATTGCTTCTGGAACTGATGGGTTTACTTTTCCCGGCATTATTGAAGAGCCCGGTTGTATTTTTGGTAATTCTATTTCTGCAAGTCCTGCTTTTGGCCCCATGCTCATTAGTTTTAGATTGCTGCTGAAATTCATAAGATCTGTAGCGAGAGACCTGAGCGAAGCTGAAAAATTCATGAATGCATTCATATTATTTGTCATTTCTGTCGAATTTTTTGCCTTTTCGAATCTGATTCCAAGTAGTTTTGATAGGTTGTGGATAATCATTTTTTTATACATTGGATCAGTATTGATTCCTGTTCCTACTGCGGTCCCTCCGATTCCTACTGTTTGCAATTCTTCTGCTTGTTTTTCAATAAATTCTTTGGATTTTTTCAGGGCTTCTCTGTATGAATCGAGTTCTTGTCCCAGTGTAATTGGGACTGCATCTTGTAGATGAGTTCTTCCACATTTGACCAGATTTTTATATTTTTCTTGTTTTTTACCAATTTCTTTTTCGAGTGCAGTTAGTTCTTGTAGCAATTCTGGGAGTAGTAGGAGTGCAGCGATTCTTGTAGCTGTTGGAATAACGTCGTTTGTGGATTGTGCTAGATTTACGTGGTTGTTTGGGTGGACGAATTCGTATTCTCCTTTTTTTCCTCCCAATATTTCGTTTGCACGGTTTGCAATGATTTCATTTGCGTTCATGTTGTACGATGTTCCGGCTCCAGCCTGGAAAACATCTAAATCGAATTCATCATTAAATTTTCCATCAATGAATTCTTTTGTAGCTTTTTCAATTGCTTTTGCTTGTTTTTTTGTGAGTAGTCCAAGGCTTGAATTTGACTGGACTGCTGCCAGTTTTACCATTCCAAGTGCTTCTCGAAAAACAGAGGGTGCCCTGAGTGAACTTATTTGGAAGTTTTTTTGTGCACGAACAGTAAACGCACCGTAATAGGCATCTTTAGGAACTGAAACTGACGAGAGAGAATCTTTCTCACTCCTTGTTTTATTCGTTTTGGACATGCTGCGATTCTATTATTATTTCTTTTTTATGTCCAGGTGATGTAAGATTTTCTCCATGAAGGGTTTAAATATTTTGAAGGCGGGGTTAGCTGTAGGACTCGTTTCTGTTCTCTATAATTTGACCATTTTCTCGCTTATTGAGGCTTTTCCAACTCTTTCTTTTGGGTTTGCTTTCTGGGATTTGAATATATTTTTGGTGATTTTTTTGAAGAATTTTATTGTTGGAATGATTTTAGCTCTGCTTTTTTCTCTGGCTTACAGAAACATTATCAACGATACAGGTGATCCGATTTATACTTACAGAGCGGTGTTTTATTTTGTTTTGTATGGGATGTTTGCATTAGTGGCGTTTACTATTGGAGATTTGTTGTTGATGCGGACGTCTGAGGGATTATTACTTCTTCTAACTTTGGATGGGCTTGTGGAATCTGTTATTGCTACGATTCCGATCAAGATATTTGCTTCAAAAAAGTAATTTTAGGTTGCTAATTAGAGGGGAATTGCTAGAATAGCTCTGCTTTTTACGAATAATTATGTCTAAAGTTTGTCAAATCACAGGTAAAAGACCATCTGCGGGAAATAACCGAAGTCATGCATGTAATGCTACAAAACGTCGATTTCTCCCAAATTTAGTGAAGAAAAAAGTTCTAGATCCAAAAACTGGAAGAATGAAAAAAATGAAAGTCTGTATGAAAGCTCTTCGTACCTTGGATAAGCGTTCAAAGTAGATTTTTCATCCATTTTTTGCTATAATTGAGAAATGGAAATTGAACTATTTAAACAGTTAGGTATAGCTTTTGCACTTTCTAGTCTTATTGGACTTGAGCGTGAACAGAAGTATCAAAAAACCGGAACTATTAGTTTTGGTGGAATCAGAACGTTTATATTGATAGGTTTGTTTGGAGCTTTGTCATATATATTGGGGGAATATGCCGTTGTTTATTCAGCGATATTTGGTATTGGCTTCTTTTCGTTAATAATTGCTTCTTATATTGCTACTTATAAAAGATTTGGAGCGATTGGTGGAACTACGGAGCTTGCAGCAATTATAGTATTTATAATTGGGATTTTGTGTGGAATGGAAAAATATGTTTTGGCGACGGTTGTTGCGTTGGTGGTTTTATCTATTATGCATTTCAAGATTTCGCTTCATAAATGGGCGAAGGGTATAAAGAATCAGGAAATTGTTTCTGCGATTCAGTTTATATTGATTGCCTTTGTGGTTTTG
>JAOZTS010000092.1:0-1685 GCA_029939035.1 Candidatus Altimarinota bacterium
ATAGCCACCTATCACCAAGACGAATTCGCCTTTTGGTTTTTTGGTTGTGAAGTGTTCGATGGCTTCTTCGATGGTTCCGCGGACTGCTTCTTCGTAGATTTTTGTGATTTCACGGCAGACTGCTATCTTGCGGTTTCCGATGTGTTCGCGGAGTTGGTTTAAGGTTTTTAGGAGGCGGTGTGGTGATTCGAATATCACGATTGTTCTGGTTTCGTCGTCGAGAGATTTCATGATGGTCTGTCGTCCTTTTTTGAGTGGTAGGAATCCGAGATATAGGAATTGGTTCATTGGGAGGCCGCTCATGTTTATGGCTGCGAGGAGGCTGGATGCTCCTGGAATTGGGACGATTCTGATGTCTTCTTCGATCGCTCTGCGAATTAGGCTATAAGCGGGATCTGATATCCCTGGTGTTCCTGCGTCAGAGATTAATGCTACTGATTTGCCTTCTTTTAGGAGGTCGATGATCTTTTCCTCTTTAGTATCTGAGCTGTATGAATGATAGCTGAGGACTGTAGTTTTGATTTCATATTTTTGTAAAAGAATTCCGCTGTGTCGCGTATCTTCTGCAGCGATGTAGTCGACTTCTTTGAGTGTCCTTATGGCTCGGAGTGTGATGTCCTCGAGGTTCCCTATTGGTGTGGCAACTATATAGAGCATTGTTTCTTTGGTTTAGTTATTTCTGGATTCTTTATGTAGTTTGGTTTTACTAATTTTACCGGTTCTTTGAGGTTTTTTGCTAGTTTTTCTAGAGTTTGGCCGAATGTTTCCTCTGTTTGGATGAATTCTGCCCCGATTTCTTTCTTTTGTTCTTCTGTAATGTCTCCGAAGATTGGACCTTCTACTTTTACTTCATTTAGTGGTGTGAGTTCGGTCTTTCCGTCTTTATTTACGTAAACTCCTTTGCTTCCTGCGAAAATGAGTAAGTTTTCCCCGGGGATTTCTTTCGCCCACCAATAATCAAATGTGTCGACGGCATACAGCTCACATTTATTCAGATATGCAATTGTGTTTGCAACTGTGACTCCAACTCGCAGGCCTGTGAATGATCCTGGCCCGCTGATTACTATTACTTGGTCAATTGCTGTGAGATCTTCGCATAACTCGGCGATTGCAGGCATCAGTTTTTCGGCTTCGTCGTTGTGACTTTGCCATGAGTTTTCGCCTAAAAGTGCACCGTTTTTTAGCAAAGCGATGCTTGTCGAAGAGGAGGCTGTATTTATTCCTAAAGTTAACATGCCCTACATATACACTATTTTCGCCTCTTTTTGTACTGTTGAAGTTTTTGTTTGCGTTTTTGGAGTGCGATTATTGAGCGGTACATGTCGTCGATGAGGCCGTCCACGTCTGAGGCTTTGTGGGCAGGTGTGTCGATTAAGTATTGAGACATTTTGATAGTGGTTCTTTGGAGGGTTTTGTCGTCCCGAGTATTGGCTTTGTGTTCTATTTTTCCACGGATTTGGCGAATTATCTGGATTTTGGTTGTCCTTACGGTTTTCTCTACTGCTTCTTGTGGAATCGGTACTAGAGTCATGTCGGTTTGATTAATACAGATCTTTTATTTCTATGTCTGTGTAATAGTGTTTTAGAATTTCATCATAAGTGTATCCAGCTTCTGCCATGCCTTTTGCTCCGCATCCGCTGAGGCCTACTCCGTGTCCCCAGAATACATCTGAGTCACAATATGA
>JAOZTS010000092.1:1785-4523 GCA_029939035.1 Candidatus Altimarinota bacterium
TAGTGCTCGAGTGGTAATTCGTTGATTACGATGATTGCTCCTTCGTCTTCTCTAACTTCCAGGACTCCTCGGTATTGGTTGTCTCCAGATTTGTTTTCCAGTTGGAGAATTGAACCTGTTTTTGGAACGAATCTGATTTTGCTCAATCCTGAGTAAGTGTTGTCAGGAGTTGAGACTTTGAGTCCGTCGCTTGTTTGTGTGACGGTGGCCATTTCATCTGAGCTCATTGATTCTAGGAGAGTTGCGTTGTTGTAGATTTCATATGATCCGCTGGCTGTGATTTCTGGGTCTGCGTCGAATGTTAATTTGATTCTGATGTCATCCCCTGTTTCTGTTGGTGTGTAGTCTGGAGCGTAAGTTGGAACGAATGTTTCATCCACAACCTTGTATTGGATCTTTATAGCTGTTCTAAACAACATGTTTCCATCAACTTTTGGTCTAAATAGAACCGCCTTGTATCCATCGTCTTCATCATCAGCTACTTTTGCCACAAATGAGATTGTACCTACTTCTCCTGGTTCAACGTCTTCGGACATTAGTTGAGCATCAGTGATTTTGAGATCTAATTCTTTAAGTAAATCGATTTTGAAATTATCTTTATCCCAGGTTTTTTGCCCTAGGTTTCGAAGTTTTACTATTACCAAATAGCTCTTTCCTTTTTGCCACTGCGATGCAGCAGTTGTACTCACGTGTTCGGCTGCATATGCGTCTCCGTAAACAGTTGTTTCAAAGTACAATCCTGTGTCTGACATCCATGTGACTCCCTCAACTACAGGCGTGAAATATTCTTTGTAATACCCCGGTTCTTGAGGTGCTGTTAAGACTAATTCAAATGTTCCTGTTTCGCCAGGTTCAATTTTTTCTTCTTTCAAATATCCGATTCTTGTAGGTGTTGTGAGGTCAAATTCGCTGATTCTATCTCGATCGTGATCTGTCCCGAGCATCACTGTGTTCTCTCCGGATTTATTCCAAGTCACGTTTCCTGTGTTCTTCAATTTTATCCATCCTGTGAATACTTCACCTTTATCCATGGCTTTGCCCGGATAATTTGATGAAATGAATTCATATTTATAGTCAGATTGCTGAACATAAACAGGGATTGTGATCGCGTCGCCGAGTTTCTTTGATCCGTTTACTACTAAATATGATTTTAGGTAAACCATCTCGCCTTTTGCTCCTCCTTTGATCTGGATGTAAAATGTTCCTTTTTCGCCAGGTTCAACCAGATCTTCCTGCATTGAAGCAGAAACTATTGTGGTTTTTCCTGGGAATGAAAGTACATCGTCTAATGTAGAGTTCTTGTCGAATACCAGCATTGTGCTGCTCCCCCAATCTTCATTACCAATATTTTCTAATTTAAATTTAAGTGTTTTTGTTTCAGTTGGTTTTAGTTCTTCGTAAAATATTTCTGATCTGTCTTGGAAATCGTAATCTTTTACAAATCTAGGTTTTTCTTCTACGTAGGATTTTGCGATTGCTCTGATTACAGGGAATTTTTCATATAAGTTCGCCCCTGGACAAGCTGTGTTCATTACGTCTTTGTGTCCAAAAATGTTTGGCAATTTTTGTCCTCGGAATACGCTTTCCCCCTCTGGATCAATTCCGTGGATTTTTGATTTGATTGAAATTAGTTTTCCGAGTGCTTGTGTTACTACTTCAGGAACGGCTACCGTATCGTAGTTTCCTAGAACTGCGATTCCTATTGATCCAGTGTTTGATAGGCCTGCGTGGGCCCCGATTACACCTTCTCCTCCATATCTACCTTCATAAATCTTTCCCTTTTTGTCGATAATGTAGTTGTATCCGATATCACCCCATCCTTTTGTGACGGTGTGGTAATAATAAATGTCACGAATTGCCTGTTCCGGATCGGTGAGATCTTTTGTTGTGGCAGTGTGATGGATAATAATTTTACTAACTTTTTCTGGGTATTGGAGAGGCCATTTGTATGTATCCCCATCTTCGTCTTCGTCTACTACTCGTGAATATTTGAGTTCGTCTGCAAATTGTTCATAAACTGAATCGTCAATTTCTATAAGTACCGGATCGTTATCGTTGTTTACGAGATATCTGTATGACTCTTTTGCTCCCCATTCTGTTCGTGAAATAACACCGGCTGGATCGTTTGCAGATGTGAGAACTGTGTTTGTTGCGTACGAAACTGATGAAATGGCGGAGTATTTTGGTTGTGGTACTTCTTCTAAGTTTGCTTCTTTTGCTGTGTTAATGAATGACCAGTCGATTTCCTTTATAGAAGGACTCGTGATTCCATCTCCGTATAGTATGAATCTATATTGCATCGCTGTAGCTGGGTTTGTGACTGCCATTGCGACAGTTTCGCCGTTTGCGGCTTCGCCTTCTACATCTATCCATTCTGTCCATGTCCCCTCTATTTCGAATTTCATCTCGAGTTCTATGTTTGTGCCGTTCGGCTTTGTTTCTGTGTAGCTTCCTCCTATTGCTGTGAACTCAAATCCTGGGTCCTCTACGTTTGAGAGGAAAATGTCCATACTTTTGTATGGAGCTATCAGGAGCGGTTCGTAGGCAGCCATTCTGGAATCTATCGAGATGTTTAGTTCTTGGTGAATTGTTTTTACTTTTGTTTCCTGTGGCTGCATCAAAACACCAATTATTGCGATGCTAAGCCCCAAAGTTCCGATTGCCCAAATTGTAAAAGTATTTTTGATTTTCATACATTTATATATACGTTTTTTGTCTACGTATTGTATCATTTTTTC
>JAOZTS010000093.1:0-4312 GCA_029939035.1 Candidatus Altimarinota bacterium
CGTTCTTTTTGTCCTTTTCAGTTTCTGCACTATTTTTGAAAAACATTGGAAGTTCTACGTTTTCCTCACAATTCAGTGCTCCAAGAAGATTGAACTGTTGGAATATGAACCCGATTTTACCTCCTCTTATTCTAGCTAATTCATTCTCGCTCATTTCGCTAACATTTTTTCCATCCAAAAAGATCTCGCCGCTCGTCACTGTGTCTAAGACGCCGATAATATTCATTGCAGTTGTTTTTCCGGATCCACTTACTCCTTTTAGTGCTATGAAGTCCCCTTCCCACACACGAAGGCTGAGACCGTGTAGAACAGGCACTGTTACAGTACCAAGTTGATAATCTTTATGAACATCACGTAGTTCGATGACTGGAGTTCCTGTGGTGAATTTCTTTGGGGTTTTGTCGAATTCCTTTTTGCAATCTTTGCTGCAAAACTTGTACTTCTTCTTGTTGTAAGTACTGTGAGATGAGCATTTTTTGCCCAATTTTATGCCGCAAACTAAATCGTACATTTATCTTAGTAATAAGGAATAATTTCCTGCCCTTCCTCAACACCAGAAACTATTTCAGTTATATCTCTACCTTTTAGTCCGGTTATGATTTCTGTTAGGTCATACTTTTCACCTTCCTCTCCCTCTTTCCCGTCCTTGTCCAACACTTTCAAATATTTCCCTCCATTCTCTTCACCAATATATCGAGAAGGAACCACGAGCACGGCTTCTTTGTCTGCAGTTTTTATAGAGATATTTACTGTCATACCAGATTTAATTGCGTCATAGTCTTCATCAAGTTCAATTGTGATTTCGTAGAAGATATTTCCGTCATCAATAGTTTCAAATGGATTGATGTTCGTCACTTTTCCTACAAACATGTCGTCTGAACCAAATGCGTCAAATGTAACCTCTGCTTCGTCTCCTAATTCAACTTGAGCGATATCAAGCTCAGAAATGTACACTTCAATCTTGTATTTTTCAATTGTGATCATGGACAGAGCTGGAACTCCGACTGTTGCCAATTCTCCAGCATCTGTGAAGATATTTGTAACTACTCCATCTACTGGAGCTAGCAATTTTGTATCGTTATATGTCTGCTGCATCAAGTCTGAGTATGCGACTGCTTGGTTTACCTGGGCTTGATAAAGCGCTATGTCTTCTGTTCGGGCAGGTGCGCGAGCTTGTACGAGTTGGTCTCTTGTGAGCTGGAGCTCTCCTTCTGCTTGTGAAATCCTTGAGTCCCATTCGGCTTTTACTGATTCGAGGGCTGCCTCTGCCTGGTCGAGAGAGGCTTGAGCTGCGTCTACTCCTCCCATTATGTCGAAATTGTCAGTATCTTCTGTTGCTGAAGTAATTGTTTGTTTTGCTGAAGTTGTGTTTGAGATAGCTACTGAGATGCTGCTCCTTTCAGTATCTACATACCCTTCGTCAATGACTGAAACTGTGACTCTTGGTTCATCTTTTAGACTGTCACTTACAAAGTTTAAAACTTCTGCGAAATCTTTTAGGAAAACTTGTGTTTCTGAGATAGCCGTGTCGATAGTTGTATATATGGTTTCGTCTATTGCGCTGATCGTTACCTGGAGATCGTCGTAATCCTTTTTTATCGAATAATATTGATTTGAAACTTTCTGTGAATCATTGTCTCCGGTACTGAAATATATATCTCTTATATAATTGATAATGCCAAGTGCCCCGTCTGCTCGTGTACTGCTGTCGCTAATTGTATCAATGGCGTTCTCATAAGCTTGGTCGAGACTTATTTCGTTGTCTTTTATTGCGCTATCCAATGCGGTCTTTTTGGTTGCAACGTTAATCTCTGCCTCAGCGATGTCTGTTGCTGAAGCGAGTTTTTGCTTAGCTAAATTTGTTTCAGCATTTGCAACTCCTGTTTCGTAAATTTGAAGATCTTCGGCTGTTGCACCTGCTAGGAGTTTGTTGAGGGCTGCTTGAGCTTCTTGGATTGCGGCACTTGCGTTGTTTATGTCAGCTAGGATCTTTGCGGTTTCTAGTTGTGCCAATTCATCCCCTACTTTTACGCTGTCCCCTTCTTGTACATGAATCTTCGCTACCTTTCCTGTCATCGGAAAAGTAAGGTCGATCTCTTTGATCGGCACTACAGTCCCAACTTCTGAAATGATTTCCGTGAGGTCTAGTTTCTCAATTTTATATGCGCGGGTCTGTTCACCGTTTTCATCACTATAAAATCCGTAACTCCAGTACGCGAGTATACCAATTATTACTGCCCCAAATATTATCCAGAATTTTTTCATAGAAATGTTTTCGCCACGCGTTGTTTCCGCGCTAGAAAATACCCGAGGTGATAATATCAGATTTTCTGTAAAACACAATTTCGTTTTTGGCTTTTTTTCTTGCGCTTTTTGTCAATTCTGCTTAAATGAGCCGCAAGAAATAAAATATGTAAAAATGTATAGAGAAGCACTAACATCAACTCCGCAAAGTAGACCTGACGAAGGAAATCGCAGTGGCGATGGAAACGGCAAGGGCAACGGCAAGGGGCTAGAGGCTGCAGCCCACCCGGATGCTGAAGTAATTTTTGATGGTGACTCAACTGTGGCGGAAAATATTTTTTGCACTCAGAGAGATGTGGCTGAGTTTGTATTGATCTGTGCAAAACACTTATCACTTGATGATCAAACTCTTCACGGGAAAGTTGAGAGAATCCTTGAGAGTAATGATATTGTGACATTAGAGTCAGGAGCAAATATCGGCCAATTATCTGACGACATATTCCATTCCGTCACTACTGTAATACCAAATTTGCAAAAAAACACAGTAGATGAAGTAGTTCTGGGAATAGTCGCTCAGTACAAATACGTCCAGGGCCTTTCAAAAACAAACGAATCTAAGTGATAGGTCTGTACGTTTCCTCGATACTTACAATCTTGTTCTTTTTCATTGTGAATTTGTACCAGATTTCTTGGCCGTCTGTTCTTTTTACCAGGGCTTCCATTTTGGCTATTCCATCTTTCTTTTCTTGAGGATTTTTGAACATTCTCTTCACCCATTTCCAATAGTCTATTTTTATTATTCTATCAATTTTTTCGATTTCCTGCAGCATGCGCTCCTTATTTCTTACGGAATCGTCAATATTGTTGGTTAAATATTTCTTTGGATCCTTTTTCACCAAACTCAACTGATTACTCATTGTTTTAGTGCCAACCCACCGCAATACGAACACTACAATTGCGATGTCTATGAGGATTGTGATGACTGTTTCCATTTCTTTTCTTAAATATAATATTAGTATACACTAGAAATATGGAAAATAAATTCCTCATTGATTTGAGTATTAAGTACGGACTAGATGGCCCGCAGGTTTCAAAACTTGTAGATATGATTTACCAATGTGGCCTATCAGAAGTGGATAGTCGAGAGTCGCAGAGGATTGCGAATTATATTTGTGAAATGAATATTTTGGACAAACCCGGTGAAGAAGTTATCGAGGAGCTTCGGTTGAAAGGTTTTATAAAGGAATAATTATTCCAGAAGGTTTCTCTGGTCTAGATTCTCTTCGGTTTTTGAGAGAATTCCTTTGAGGATGAATGCAGCAAATTCTTTGGTTTTTGCTGAGGGTTCTGGGAGTGAGTGTTGGGCGAGAAAGTCGCTTACTACGAAGGCAACGAGTTTTATTAGAGCCGGTTGGACAGACTTTTTTTCTTCGTATTTCTGTTCGTCGAATTCGTATTCTTTTTCTAGTTCGATGAAGTCGGTTTTGTATCCGGTTTTGATCATTTTTTGTGGGTATTCCTCTGATTGAGCAAGCATGTCCTTTATCCAGTTATCAAGTTCTATTTTGATTTTGAGCGGCAGGGTCTCGTCTTCTCCGAAAAATGTTAGTGCTTTCTCGTCTGATGTGGCCGTGTTGAGCATTAGCATCTTCCCTACTTCTTCCTGAATTTCTTTATTACCGAGTAAAATTACTGTGATAATGAAGTTTGCAGGGACATTAATTTCGATTGCCCGCGAGATCAGTAGTGTTAGATCTGTTTTGTGACTGGATTTCACGAATTTCAGTAGAATCTTTAGTAGATCGTGCTCCTTTTTCTTCGCCTTCTTTTCCTCTTTCTTGATTTGCTTAATCTGTGCTGAAGCAGCCTTCATTCTTTCACGAAGTTTCTCCAAAGAGGCAGCCGACATTGGCTCGCCGCCGTCTAATCCAATAAATGATTCTAAAGACATGAGCTATATGCTTTTAAGCAACCTTCACATTGACGATCTTGTCCTTGAAGATACGACCGTCGAACTTTTTTAGAGCTTTTTCTGTAAAATTTACTTTTCCGTCAACTTTTGAATAGA
>JAOZTS010000093.1:4322-4514 GCA_029939035.1 Candidatus Altimarinota bacterium
GTGTTCTCACCTGGGAAATACTTTGTTCCTCTTTGACGAATAATGATTCCTCCTGCTTTTACGGCTTGTTCGCCAAAAACCTTAACACCTAGGCGTTTTGCTACTGAATCGCGACCGTTATTAGTTGATCCTCCTGCTTTTTTATGTGACATCTCTTTTTGGTTTAAATGCTATGTGATTTTATGGAATATG
>JAOZTS010000016.1:0-2821 GCA_029939035.1 Candidatus Altimarinota bacterium
AACGTCGAAAGCATTGCTTTGATGTATTGCATAAGCTGATATCCAAGAGTCCCATTTCCAAACTCAGTATAAACAACAAGAACTCGAGAATCACCCAAATAAATATACCAATCCACAATTCTATCATCCGGATAAAGAATCTCCAGCGCACTCAAACCGCTCACAGTAAATTCAGCATAAGTTGCATCAGTAAAAGTATTTCTAACATTTGCAAAATAATCAGCAACTGCGTAAGCATTTTCATTCTCATCAATATTCACAGATAAAACCGCAGAATTTGGATAAAGTCTAAGAGGAGAGAAGTTCAAATACTCTTTGTCTGATCGGAAAAACACAACTTCAGTCTCGCTTTCATTCACTTCCCATGTATCAGAATCATATTTAATTTTGAAAGGAACAGTAGAACCAACAAAAGTATCCCAATTTTGATCCAAAGGATAAGGTTGCCCAGTTTCTCTCACAATCATCATTCTATAAACTACCTCAGAAAAAGCAGCCCTAGTCATAGAGACGCCACCATTCAAAAATCCATATTCATCAGGGGAAATAATATTGTTATTCCTAGCGTACAAAGCATGTGGCGCATACCAAGTATCCATTGATACATCAGCAAAAACATCACTCTCAACACTAGGCAATCCAACGTCAGCAGCCAAAACGATTATCTTCAAAAGCTCTGCCAAATTCACATTTTCTCCAGGTCTAAAAGTCCCATCATCATACCCATCGATAATCTCAGCCTCAAAGCCAGCCATCACATATGGGAAATACCATTTATCAGAAAGAACATCAGGGAAATCCTGGCTGTATGTTCCGCCAAAATCCATCTCCAAAGCCCCCATTACAATCTTCATCGCTTGTGCCCGCGTCACCAAATTCTCCGGCCCAAAAGTTCCATCCTCATACCCATTGATAACACCATTCGTATCCAAATACTCAATCGCCGCAAAATTTTCATGATCTGCAGGGACATCAGGAAATGATCCTGCCGTCACAGGCAGAGACATAAAAACAAAGAGACCAAAAAGAAATAAGACACGTTTCATGAGGATAATATATCACTGTTTTATGAATACAACAATTCGCCAGGAGTGTACCTATCCAAAGAATCTTCACCGATCAGTTCCACTAATCTATCTACTACTTCTTCAATTTTTACGGTTTCCTGAACACCCTTTTCCATATCTCGAATTATAGCGGTTCCTTCTCTCACTTCTGTGATTCCTATCAACACAGCATAGGCAACATCGAATTTATCAGCCAATCTCAACTGAACATTGATAGAACCTTTACCAAGTGCACCCATTGTTTTCAAACCAGCTTCACGCAAGTCCTCAATCAAAGGTAGGCACTTCCTTTTAGCTTCTTTACCAAGTTGAGCCACAAATACATGCAGTTCATCTTTTGAAGGAACTCGAATCTTCTCTTTTTTCATATTTGCAATAACCCTTTCAACACCTGCTGCATAACCGACTGCAGGAGTATGCTGCCCTCCCATCAATTCAATTAGTCCATCATATCGACCACCACCACCGATTGCATTTTGAGCTCCATCATTTTTATCCCAGAATTCAAACACAGTTTTCGAATAATAATCCAAACCACGAACCAATTTAGGGTTTTCAGTATACTTAACCCCAATTTCATCCAAATATCCTAAAAGTTCTTCATGGTATTCCAATGATTCTTTATCCAGATAATCCTTCATTACCGGCGCCAACTGTGCCAAAATCGTACAATCCTCCTCTTTACAATCAAACAATCTCAAAGGATTCTTCGTCAGTCGATGTTTACAGTCGTCACACAATGAACGCTCTTTTCCTACATAATAATCCTCCAAAACCTGCATATATTTCTTGCGAGCATCAGGAGTTCCAATAGTATTCAGCTGCAAATCAAACAATCCATCAATCCCAAGGTCTTCGTGGATCTTGTTCGCGAGTTGAATAACTTGAGCATCCAGAGCTGGATCGCTTTCTCCCAAAACCTCGAATCCAAACTGCCAAAACTGTCGATATCTACCTTTCTGAGGCTTGTCATATCTAAAGTGAGGTTCAAAATAATAAAGAAGAAGCGGTTGCGGCATTTGGCTCATCCCATGTTGGATAAAAGCTCTAGCTACACCAGCAGTTCCTTCCGGTTTCAAAGTCAGACTTCGTCCCTTTTTATCCTCAAAAGTGTACATTTCTTTGGAAACAATATCTGAGCTATCTCCAATACTTCTCTTGAACAAATCTGTGTACTCAAAAATAGGCGTTGAAATACGTCTATAACCCGCCTGCCTAGCTCTATGCCTCACAACTTTTTTGATAAAAGTGTGAAATTCGTGATCATCCGGTAAAATGTCATGAACACCCTTAGGAGTTCGAAACGGCTCATACTTTGGCTTATTTTCTTCTTCTTTTGGCATAAATAAGGTTAAAACACTTGACCTTCATACTACCACCATTTTCGAATACTTCAACTGGAAAAAATTAGATAGAAAATGAAGTAGTCGGAACAACATTCGAAACCCCATGTTTATCCTTGTCGTACAAATGATAACCCGCACAGGCTATCATCGCAGCATTGTCGGTACAATAGGAGATTTTTTTCGGAAATCTAAACTTGATATTACTAAATTTTTCACCGCAAACCTCTCGCAATCTCAAGTTTGCAGAAACCCCACCGGCCAAATGCACTTCTTTCACACCAGGATTCGCATCCAGTGCCCTTTTCAACTTTCCAGCCAACACTTCCACAACAGATTCCTGAAACGAAGCAGCAACATCAGCCTTGAATTGATCATCACTTCGGCCTTCTTTCTTCACCAAATCCAAAA
>JAOZTS010000016.1:2831-15750 GCA_029939035.1 Candidatus Altimarinota bacterium
TGGCAATTTGTATGCATCAGCCGATCCATCTTCTCCAACACGCGAAATCGCAGGACCGCCAGGATATCCCAACCCAAGCAACCTTGCCACTTTATCAAAAGCTTCGCCCGCAGCATCATCACGCGTTTCCCCCAGCACTTCAAACTCCCCATGATCTTTCATCAAAACCAACTCATTATGCCCGCCGCTCACAGTCAGAATCAAAACAGGAAATTCAACAGGGTCATCCGTCTCCAACCAATTAGAATAAATATGCCCAATAATATGCTGAACCGGAATCAGAGGCTTCTTTTTCAAATACGAAATCACATTCGCAGTCTCAGTTCCAATAATCAGTGAACTCACCAATCCAGGACCCTGAGTAATAGCCAAAGCATCAATCTCATCCCATCCCAAACCACTATCAGAAAGACATTCATCCAAAACAGGAATCATATGCAAAACATGCTCCCTCGCAGCAACTTCCGGTACAACTCCACCCGTTTTCGCATGTATATCAATCTGTGAATCAATCGTATTCGCCAAAACATCGCGCCCATCCCGCACAACAGCACAAGCAGTTTCATCACAAGATGTCTCTATTCCCAGAATATTCATGGCCTTTAGTATATGGTATAATTCAGACATGAACAAACCAAGTAATCCAGAAGGAGGTCTAGATAGGAGAACAGTTCTTGGCATAATTGGTGGGGGCGCAGCTCTTGTAGCTGGAACAATAGGTGTTTGCAAAGCAATGGACATACCAAACAATACAATGGCAGAAAAAGTGTTTGATGAAAAAGATATTAGGGAAAATAAAGTCGTACAACGAATACTCCAACAATGAAAGCAACCTCAATCCAAATAATAGAAATCTTGAAGAAAGCTGGCCACGAAGCATACTGGGCAGGTGGATGTGTTCGAGATATGTTGATTGGGATCGAGCCAAAAGACTTCGATATCGTTACGAGTGCAAAACCTGATGAAATAGAGGATCTACTAGAGCACACAATCCCAATTGGTAAGAAGTTTGGAGTAATTTTGGCTATTCAGAATGGTCACAACTTCGAAATTGCAACTTTTCGATCAGATGCTGGATATTCAGATGGACGCAGACCAGATGCCATTGAGTTCACAAACGCGGAGGAAGATGCAGAACGTAGAGACTTTACGATAAATGGGATTTTCTACGATCCACAAGAGGATAGAATCATGGATTACGTTGGGGGACAAAAGGATTTGGAGGAAAAATTGGTTAGATTTATCGGTGATCCGGAGAAAAGGATAAAAGAAGATCATTTGAGAATCCTGAGAGCGATCCGTTTCAAGAACGTATACAATCTCCAATACCATCCAGACACATACCAAGCGATCAAAAAGCACGTAGGTCTCATTACAAATATTTCAAAAGAAAGAGTCAAAGACGAACTGAACAAAATGATAATGTCTCAAGTACCTGGCCAAGCATTCGAAGAATTATTTGAAATAGGAGCGTTGGAGCTAATCATCCCAGAACTGGGAAAGCTGAAAGGGCTCGCACAACCGCTCGAATATCACGCTGAGGGAGACGTATGGGATCATTCGATCATGGCGGTAAATGCACTGACTCAGGAAGAGATCGATCCAAATCCATTGCCTGGAAAACCGCCGACAACAGCTCTGAAATGGGCGACACTTCTACACGATATTGGTAAATTCGACACATTCAGCGTAGACAATGAGCGAATCAGATACGATCATCATTCAGAAGAAGGTTCAGAAATTGCGAAGAAAATCCTAAACCGACTCAAATTTCCGAGAAAAATAATAGATAGAGTTTTTTGGCTTATCAGGCACCACATGATGGTTGTTCCGCTATTTCAAATGCCTGACAAAAGAAAGAAACACTGGTTCCTCGAGCCAGGATTCGAAGAGCTATTGGAATTATATAGAGCTGATGCAATGGGAATAAGACCATTAGATCTGTCAGCATACGAGGGCCTCAAAAAGCTTTATCGTCATGAAATAGCAAAGCTCAAGCTAATGCCAAAACAGCTCATCACCGGTGACGAAGTAATGAAAATAACAGGCCTTAAACCAGGAAAAGAAGTAGGAGAAATCCTCAAAAAAGTCCGCCACTCCCAAATAGAAGGCGACATAAAAACCTCCAAAGAAGCTAAAAAATTAGCAAAAGAATTGGCTCCCTAAACCATATTCTTCTTTTTCAAGAACTGATAATATTCGATCTTCAAAAGAACGATTGATCCGATTCCTATCATAAATAGGATCAGATTAATTGCCCATCCCACGAATGGAATAAGTCCGACCAAGTAGTAGGCGAGTAGTGCCAGCGCAACCATTCCAAAAAGTTTGATATGAGATATTTTCCTTCTGAAATTGAAAACATAGCTTGCGAGCCAAACAGCGACAAAAACTTTCGCAAAATAAATGAATATCGCAAGCATTGCCAAAATTACCAGTCCAGCAGATATACCAACGATTGTTATTAGCAAAATTAATGCAGCGATAAAAGCAGTGATCATAGTCAATAGACCAACTCCAAATGCTTTCAAAAGATTGTCTTTTGTGATCTTTGCAGATCTTGTAAGTGCCTTTGGTATAAGCAAAACAAGGAATAGGGCTAGGATCAACGCACTAATTAGACTTAGGATTTTGCTGATAAAGAAAACATAAGTCAGATTCTCTAGCACTGTTTCTCTTTCAAATTTATTAAAGGCAATTTCACCCTTAACAACATTTTCAGGAATAGTTGATTCAAGCAAAGCAGAATACTTCAGGTGTCCTCCAATTACTGCTGTATCAGAGACACTCATTGTATCCTCAATAGTTACAATGACATCATTACCAACAATTCCGTTCAAGATAAGCATTCCCATTCCACCTCGGATATCTTCTTTCACTTCTCCTTCAACAGTCAAAATCCCGGCTCCCGAAATCAAACTTCCTCCAACTACAGAACTTTTACCAATATCAACCTGGCCTCCTGCAATGATTATGTCGTCACCCACATTTCCGTAAACTGCAACTTGTCCACCAGCAACACGCACATCACCAGTTACATCACCAGTCACGACAACACGCCCACCAATCACAACCAAATCTTCATGAACATTGTTATTAATAGTCACAGATCCACCAACAATGTACAGATCACCAAAAATTTCAGATTCAATAATAGCATTTCCAGCGACAACATAAGTATCGTCCAAAATATTCTGAGTAATAACTACATTTTCAGCAATTTCAAAACCCACCGCAGAAGCAACAGGTGCAGACGCAAACAAAAATGCGCCTAAAAAGAGGAGTAAAAACTTTTTCATATATATGAGTGTTAAATTCCTGCCAATTATAGCCGTTACCGCTCTAGCAAGCAAACGTTCTCGATATGATAAGTATGAGGGAACATATCCACAGGTTGAATTTTCTTCACTTCAAATCCGTATCCACGAAGCCAATCACAGTCCCTCGCAAGCGTAGAAGGATTGCATGAAACGTAAATCAAATGGTTCGCTCCGAAATCATTGATCTGCTTGATGATTTTCTCAGTCAAACCAGCCCGTGGGGGATCCACAACAATCATATTTGGCTTTTCACGAACCGTATTCAACATCTTGTTCACGTCTCCTGTGAAGAAATCAATATTGAAAATCTTGTTTCGCTGCGCATTCTCCCTAGCAATCTTCACCGTCTCTTCGTTTAGCTCGATTCCCACAACATTCTCCGCGTGCTTCGCCAAAAACAATCCAATCGTTCCCGTCCCACAAAACAAATCAAAGATCACATCATGCGACTGGTTCCCCGCAAACTCGATCACTTTACTATACAAAATCTCAGCCTGAGTAGTATTTACCTGGAAAAAAGACTGCGGGAGTATTTCGAACTCAAGTGCATCTCCATTTTCCAGTTCCATCTTTTCAGTAATGGATTTTTTTCCATGCAATAAAGTTTCCTTCATCTGTTTTGGATGACCTCTTCTACTAATAATTTTAGTATGATAAATAGAAACGATCTCACTGCTCAATTCAGTCAAAAGTTTCACAAATGCTTCAACTCCTTCATCAAAATTATCTGGCATATCATCAGAAGTCGCCAGATTTATCATAACTTCACCAGTTTTCTTCGCTTCTCTTATAAATAATGATCTTACAAAACCCCTTCCACACGAATACTTGAATGGCTGCCATCCACGACCTTTAATAAAATTTCGAACATTATTCACAATTTCCACAGACAATTCAGACTGCAGATGACACTCCTTCAAATCCAAAATGTCATAACGACGTCCCGGCAAGTGCATCCCCAAAACAAACTTCATATCCGCATCATACCCAAAAGAAAACTCCATTTTATTTCGATAGTAGAACTGCTGTTCGCATCCGATCACATCTTCAACTGGTGGATCATAAATCTTCCCAATCCTCTCAAAAGCATCAATAACTTGCTGCTTCTTGAACCCCAACTGGGTCTCATATGGCATAAACTGAAACTGACATCCGCCACAAGTCCCTGAATACGGGCATTTTTCTTTACATCGATCCTTTGCGCCCTCAACTAATTCCACAAACTTCGCCTCCAAATACTTTGATTTAATCTTCGTAAGAGATGCCTTCACCTTATCCCCAGGCATCGTTTTGTCCACGAAAACAGTTATGCCTTCGTATTTCCCAATACCAGCACCTCCAAAAGCAAGTGCATGAATATCAATCTCAATAATTTGTCCCTTTTTTAGCTGCATGCGCAAAAAACTACCATGGGAACAAAAAACCTACAATGGAATTTACGCTGCCTCTTCAGCTGGAGCCTCTGGTTCTTCTGAAACCTCACGCAGAGCAAAGCAACCATCTCTATCAACGGCCATCATCGGAAAAGCCTTCTCGAAAACCTCAAAAGCCTTTAGTTTTTTGTCATCAGTCTTCAGCCCGCTGACATATTTCTTATCATAAAGCTCAAAAACAGCTTCAGCTCCCTCGTTCAGACAAAGTTCGTATATTTTTTCTACTAATTTATCAGGGTCTTTCCCTTTTCCCATCAAAGTAATCATTTTGTAAAAAGCTTCCAACTCAGCTATGTAATTTTCAGTTAGTTCACTATCCACAATCAATCCTGCCTCCTTCATTTGGAGTCGCGCCATAGCCTCAACAACAGCCTCATCTGGAACACTTCCTCCTTCATGAGCCATCTCATGAATCTGTGTGTGAACAATCGCTTTTACAGGTGCATCAGCAATTAGCCAAGGATCCCAAATAGTCACGTCGTCTTTGGCCTCGCCAACGGCTTGTCCAGGAAGTTGCTCGATTTGAATTTTGCTCTCATCAAATGATGGAGTGATTTTTTTGATAATTCTTGCAGCCATATCTAGCCTTTTAAGCATCTGCTCAGGATCTTTTTCCCGACCATCAATATCAATAGACCTGTTGTCGTTTGCGGCTTCTGTCCATTCTTCTCTCAGGTCTGCTAAAGAAACACCGATTTTGACATCAGAATTAATACTCTCTATCGCAGGCTCAGGAGAATCTGGTTGAACATCTAAATTTCTTTCCTCTTCTGGGTTCATAAATATTAATCAATTCTCCCTTATTTTAGCACAAAAACGGCATTTCGTCTATGGCCTCCCTAGGACGGCCACCCCCTTTCCGGCCTCAAAAAAAAATGCTAACATCCAACCATGCAAACCATACTCCTTATCACAATTTCCATCATCCCAGCAGTGGTCCTCCTCTGGTATTTCAACAAACAGGACAAAGGGCAGAAAGAACCAAAGAAACTCAGGTGGAAAATCTTTGCATGGGGGATAATGGCAGCAGTTTTTGCGGTGATCATAGAACTCAACGTAGAGGAACTATTCAGATATTTAGGCGTAAATCCAATCAGAACTTTCTGGTTGTACATATTCCTTACGGCCTTTGTGACAGCAGCTTTTGTGGAGGAAGCCATCAAGCTTTGGGTAGTAAAAACCCACGCCTACAACAACAAAAATTTTAACGAAGTAATGGATGGAATCACGTATACAATCATTGCGAGTTTGGGATTCGCAACATTCGAAAACCTTTTCTACGTATTGGATGGAGGATTTGGAATAGGAATTCTCAGAGCCATAATTTCAGTGCCAGCTCACGCAATGTTCTCAGGAATCATGGGTTTCTATATAGGTAAAGCAAAATTCGCAAAATCAGGAGCCACGAAGCTAATCCTAATCGGTTTCGCATATGGAGTTTTCTACCACGGAATGTTCGACTTCCTACTGTTTACGCAAACAGCTCTGATGTTCCTTGTTCTGCCTCTGCTTGTAGTAATGGGATTACATTTAAGATCAAAAATAAAGATGGCGCATTTTCATGACCATCTCACTCACACAGAGCCACAAAAACTATCAGCCTGGAGAATAATAAAAGTAGTTATCGCAACAATCCTAATTTTATTAGGAACAGCGGGTGCCATTGGAACAGTTGCCTTAACTCAAGACCCAACCTCTGGATACACCGGGCAAGATATTATTTATGCAGGGATAATAGCAGCCACCCTGCTCGTCATCAGCTATTTCCTAATTAGAAAAAAGAAAACCTAAGCAGCCTCTCCTTCAAAGTTTTCCTCAAAGAACCATTTCACAACATTCCAATCATTGTTTTTTGGAAGAAGGGTATAAGCGTGATTATCATTTTCACATCCTGGCTTGTCTTCACCATTCTCTTCGGCCGCAGCAATCATTACCGCACAATTTTCAACAGTTGTATAAGGAGGTACATATAGCACATTTCCAGAAGACATCACGTTATTCGCCAAAATTTCATATCCCTGATACCTGAAATAATACGCAATCGCTTCATCCAAACCAACATCTGTCTCAGTCTGATCTAGAACGGAACTAGCAATCGCATAAATTGTATCAGCATCCCCAAACCCAAAATTCCTAGCCTTGTCCTGCAATGCTTGCAAGATAAGTTGTTGCCTCTCGGCACGAGCGAAATCAGAAGAAGTATGACGACTTCTAGCCAAACGCAAAGCCTCCACACCGCCCAAATGATAATCGCCAGGTTCATAATGCAACGTACTCGCAACACCATTGTCCACAACTCGATATGTCGGATCGATAACAGCTTTCTCAAGTGTCACGTCGATTCCACCAATTAAATCAATCACATCAATAAACGCGTACATATCAATCAAAATATATTTATCCAGCTCGTACCCAGTCATTTCAGAAAGAACTTTTTGCAATTCCGGCATCCCATAAAAATAGGGGAGGGAATTGATCTTTCGCCCATTGTAAAAAAGGTCACGAGGTATGCTAACCATCTTTATGCTTTTCTCAACTTCATCAATATGAGTAAAAATCATCGTATCAACAAGGTTCCCGTTTTTCCCAGCTATCAATATGTTAAAAGTCCCATCCTCATGCGTAATAGTATCTCCATAATCCGGAATCTCATCAGGTAGTTCTAGAGTTTTTTTTTTGTAATCCGGGTCAAAAAAAAGGAGATTCTCAGGATTCGTACCGTCAGTACCCACTATATTTATTACTCCAGTCTGTTTCTCAATAACCAAAGAACTCAAATGAGTCTCAGAAGAATCGTAAATATCGTAATAAATTCTTTCGTCATCTTCTCGAACTTCATCAGAAATAGTTAATCCAGCCTGAGTAAGTAGCAGTTGGAATCCGTCATCCTCAAAAGTAGTTTTTAACTCCGTCATCGCCTCCTCGGTTTTCAATTCAAAGAAAGTCCTAGTATCCAATTTTTGTAAGAAAGGAATCAACGAAGTAGAAAGATCCTCAACTGTCAAAGTTACAGAGTCATCATTTACATCAACCAATGAAACCTCAACATCCTCAGTATCCAGATGAATTTCACCAACCAAATCTTCAGAACTATTATAAATCGAATAAACCATCTCTCCATTACCAGAAATCGGCTCATCAGAAATTGTAATGCTCAAAGTCCCTAGCTCAGTAACCACATCCGCACTCGCAACAACTTCTCGAATCTCTGCAGCCTCGTCCTCTATCGCAACGGCAGATTCCAGAATATCTGAAAGATCGTCGTTAATAAGGTCAGTGGCATCAGCTATGAAATCCTCAACAGTCTCAGCCTCAACCTCAGTCTTTTCTAAGTAAGTCGCAACATAGAGGTTCCCATCTTCCTTTGATAGATAATAAGAAATAGCCTTGTATCCCTCTGGACTATAGATATACATAGAAACACTGGTTTCTCCCTCTAAAACTCCAGATGTGGAAACGTCCTTCTCTTCTAGTAGCTCCAAGTAATCCTCGTCCACAGCCAGATTTCCCAAATAAGAAGTGTAGGTTGCTATATTGTAATCGATGGCCTCCTGGTCAGACAAAAACGACATGTATTGGAACAATGCCAACTGAAGCTCGTCTTTATTTTTACCAGTATCTCCACTGCTAGTATCTTCCTCCACTCCAAAATAATCTTTGGTTGGAAATCCCAAATAACTCCTGATCTCATTTGTATCTTCACCAAACTGTATATATGCCTCCTTTATCTGTCCAATCTCTGTAATCAACGAACTGTCCCGACCCTCAAGAAACGAGAACGTCCCAAACAAGCTCTGAATCTGCAGATATTGAGAAATCAGCAAGAATGCGATCACTCCAAGAATAATATTCTTTAAAGAAAGAAAGTTAGTTTTTTTCATTTTCTTTTCCTTTTTCTCAGGAACCGCTTCAATCTTTTCCTCCTCAACAGGTTGGGTAATCACTTTTTCTTCTTTTTTTGAAACCTTTTTGTTCGATTTTTTCTTTTTGGACATAGGAAAGTAAATAATTTGACTAGACAATAGTATTTAAAATAGGAGACTAATGCAAGTTTTTCATGTTTACGAAAAATTTCCTTGATATTTAGTGGCTCATAAGTTAAATTTTTGAAGCACAAAAACCTTTTTGACAATGCGGGTGTCGTATAACGGCTATTACCACAGCCTTCCAAGCTGTTGATACGGGTTCGATTCCCGTCACCCGCTCCACTAATCAACCCTAAACCCAATAACGTCATCATCCGATGGGTTTGTTAGGTTATCCAACGCCCGCCAAACTTTCCTAAATTCCCGACCAGTCTTATTCGATTGCTTCAGCATAAAACTTCGTATCTCTGATAGTTGCTTTGCAGCATCATGCTGAGGGACGAGAGCCTGTTGCAATCTCACAAACGCCTTAACTACCTCAATGCTCATCTTCACTGCCTGTTCACTCTTTAGTGCACTCGCAAGCATAACTGCACCATGCTCGGTGAACACAAATGGCTTGTGCATGCGGCCTCCCCATCTTGAGGTCACAATTTGTGACCTCAAGTCTGGCAAGGTGCATAGGGATGCGGATTCAGTCAAAATTCGTACTTCCTTGAGAGTTAACTGAAACATAAATTCACCAGGAAACCTATCAAGATTCCTCTTCACTGCCTGATTAAGAACTTTTGTCTTAACCCCATAAAGCTTCGCCAGATCTTCATCCAGCATCACTTTCCTCCCTCGCATTTCATAAATTTTCTCATTCATAGAATACTTATTATCACAAAGACATTAAATATTCTTAAAATCTTTCTAAATTTACCATTGAGAAGCAAGCCATTAACCTCTATCCTCCTCGCATGGCGACTTTACTGAAAATTACAAATTTGACGAAATCCTATGGCATTCAGACTATTCTGGACGATGCTGAGTTGGTAGTTAATGATAATCAAAAGATTGGTGTTATAGGACGGAATGGTGCTGGTAAATCCACTTTATTTAAAATTATTGTTGAAAGTGAGGATTACGATGAAGGAAATGTTGATTTGCCTGCGAGCACCAGGATTGGATATCTGACACAGCATAGCGATTTTACGGATGAAGAAAGCGTAATTGATTATTTGATGAGGTCTAGTGGGAAGGAGGATTGGGAATGCGGCAAGGTTGCAGGGAGTTTTCAGATCAAAAACGAGATGTTGGACGCGAAGGTTGTTTCGTTAGCAGGTGGATATCAAATGAGGGTAAAACTTATTGCAACACTGTTAAAAGAACCAAATCTGTTGCTTCTGGATGAGCCTACCAATTACTTGGACCTTTCTACACAAATATTATTGGAACATTTTCTGGTGAACTTTAAGGGAAGTGTCTTATTGATTTCTCATGATCGTGAATTTATTAAAAGGACTTGTAATGAGACTTTGGAAATTGAACATGGAAAGATGTTTTTGTATCCTCGCTCCATCGATGAGTATTTAGTTTATAAGGAAGAACAAATAGAGCAAGTTGGGAGACAAAATCAAAAGACTGAACAAAAGAAGAAGCACTTACAGAAATTTGTTGATCGATTTGGATCCAAGGCCAGTAAAGCATCACAGGCACAATCAAAATTGAAACAAATTGCGAAACTGAAAACTATTGATGTTGCACATCCACTAAACACAACAACAATCATGATTCCACGAGTAGAAGATAAAGATGGGATTGCTTTGAAACTGGACGATTTGGAAATCGGTTACAGCGATAAATCAGTAGCTGCGAATATAGATTTGGATATAGAAAGAGGGCAAAAAATTGCAGTACTTGGCGACAATGGGCAGGGTAAAACGACTTTGTTGAAAACTCTTGCCGGAGAATTAGAAAAACTTTCAGGCGATTTTAAGTGGGGACACAACATCCAGATAGCTTATTATGCTCAGCATATCCCCGCGTCTTTGAACGTCGATGAAACAGTGAAGGCTTATTTGATGAGGGTTTCACCAGCTGGAGTCACAGAACAGGATGTCTTTAAAATGGCCGGGAATTTTCTGTTTAAAGATGAAGCATTGAAAAAGAGGATTCCAGTGTTAAGTGGGGGTGAAAAAGCTAGGCTTTGTTTAGCAAAAATATTGTTGCAGAAAAATCATGTGATCTTGCTCGACGAGCCGAGCAACCATTTGGATTTTGAAACTGTTGAAGCGTTGGCACAGGCGCTCCGCGACTCAAACGTAACTGTTATATTTGTAAGTCACAATCGTACTTTTGTAGAAATTGTTGCCAATGGCATTATCGAAGTAAAAAACCAAAAAGTTACTCGTTATCATCATAATTATGAAGAATATGTGTACCATTTGCAGAAAGAAATTGAAGAAGATCTAGGTATAGCTGAAGGACCAAAAGTGGATATGGCAAAAGAAGAGAAGAAAGAACTGAGAAAGAAGATAAAGAAAGCAAAAAATCGCTTAAAAGTTTTGGAAAAAAACATGGCTAAATTGGAGGAGGAAAAGAGGATCCTATTAGAATGGTTTGAAGAAAATTTCGGAGAATTCTCCAAAGAAAAGAGTAGCCGTTTAGCGGAAATTGAGAAAACGATTGGCGACCACGAAAATGAGTGGATGGAACTGGAAGAGGAGTTAGATGTTTTGAATTAGAGAACCGAATCTACCAATTCTGTGAGGCTCGCACCCCTCTCCAAGCAAATTATTTCTTCGGCTCCTTTTCTACAGCGTATCCGCCAAATATATAATTTCCGCCATTTCACCTCTGGTAAGGTTGTGGCCGACATCAGAATTTATTGTATTTATTAGGCCAAGAGCATTGGCAAGATCTAGGTATGCTTGATACCATTCTCCAGCTACAGGCTCAATTGTCTCTCCTGAGATATAAGCAGAAGTTTCGAAAATAATCTTCAAAGCCTCTGCAAGATTTATTGAATTTCCAGGTTTGAAACTATTATCAGGATATCCAGAAACTATTCCCAAATCCTTAGCCGCACATACATATTGTGCATACCAATCACCAGCAACATCAGTGAAACAATTTGTTCCTCCAAAAACAGAATCATCAAAACCAGCTTCCATCACTATCTTCATAAATTCTGCACGATTAATAGGACTGTTTGGTTTATAAGTTCCATCTTCGTATCCATTCACGATTCCCTGACCTTCTACATATGTAATTGCACTCTCATACTGATGCAAACTTATATCTGAAAAAGGAGAATCTGAATCAGTATCATATGTTGTTGAGGAAACTAGGTCGAACTCGTAAAAAGATTGCTTAATCTGATCAAATTCTAAAACCCTATCCAACAGATCATCAGGAGCAATTCCGTTAAAATGGCTAAATGAAAACGTGTATGTGTCATTTTCGCCTAAATATTCTTCCATTTCAGGAACTCCAGCTGTAGAAATCCCTATTGAGAAAAGGTGCATATCTCCCTCAGAAGAAGGAAGATAAAAATCAAAATATAATACATCTGGATATTGAGTTTGAGTCGTATAAAAATTGGACCATCCACCAGGTAAAGTTATAGAGAATCCATATGTGTTACTTGTATAATCAATATCATCGACATCTGGAGTTGTATCAGTAGGAGCTGGGTCAGCAGGAACTGGGTCAGTAGGAGCTGGGTCAGTTATTACAATTGTTCCACCTAAACAGCAAAGAGCTGCTTCATCATCACAAATTATTCCCCACTGGTCAGCAATACAAGCCTGAGAAGCAAAACAATAGTCAGTATCCCTTGAATCAGGAAGTGGTGTTTCGATACCCATCAAGCTGTAATTCATACAATACGCTGCGTCTGTAGCATCATATGCAATAGCCCCAAGACCTTCGACAAAATCAGTACAATAATCATTCACTGCAGTAGGAACTTCTGATGGCAAAGCCATATCAGTTGTATAATTCGCCCTACAGTAATCGTATTCCGTGGTACACATGTCATCGTTTGCTGTATCAACAGAGTAACCTCTGTCAGTACAAGTACCGGCAAAAACAGCACTGCTTAAGGCAATCCATAGAATTGCACTTAGCGTGATTAACATACATTTTTTCATTTTTGAATGAGTTAAATAAAATATGAGAAAAAGTTGATCACATTATTACATATGAAAAAAAAGAAGGCAAAAAATTACTTCTTAGCCTTTTTCTTCGCAGGTGCCTTTTTCTTTGGTGCAGCTTTTTTCTTCGCAGGCGCCTTCTTTACAGCGGCTTTCTT
>JAOZTS010000094.1 GCA_029939035.1 Candidatus Altimarinota bacterium
TAAAATTTTCCAGAATTCTCCCTCAAGGAATTGGATTAAAAATTTCAATAATTAATAAAATAAATAATACAATCGCAGTAGCTGACAAAGGTGGTCTATTTGGCAATGTTGCTCACGCAATGGCCATGGGACCAGCAATCGACATAGGTGAATTATTTGGAGGACACGACCCAGGTGATTTCATAAAAATACACAACTTATCGTTCCACAAGGAACTCCAGTTTACCTAACAGCACTTAAACCTGGAATTCACGGAATTTTCCACGCTGAAACAGTTGATTCAGACGTTCTAGAATGTAGAAGAGATTTCGACATAATGCCTTACAACGTTTGTGACGACATTTTAGTTAACCATCACGAAACAATCGTAGACGATGGTACAATTTCACAATTCGAAGCAGTATCTCTAAACACTGTTGGAAACACATTCAACGGAGAAATCACATATTCTGTAGATGCAGGATATGGGGAATTCTTCGAAACAAAACCAACAGGTACTGATAACGCTTCACAATATATCGTTGAATTCGACGCCTCTCAACCAATCGCTGCACCATCAGCAGGATGGTGTGTAGACGCATTAGCACAAGGTGGAAATAGCACAACAGTTCCTTTTGGAACATTTGATTTTGATCGTCCAATTGAGCCATTTATTGAAAACGGTCCATTTGATCCAATCGGACCAATTATTGACAACTCAGGTGTTCTAGAAGACCAAATCATGGGAGATTGGTTCTGGCAAGGAATCGATGAATCAAAGTTTGGAGGACAAGTTGAGCAAAGTGGAGTAATGCAAGAAGGCATAATGCTTGAAGGCGGAGCACTCGACATGGGAGCGGGTCAAATTGATATGGGATCAATGGGAGGTTCATTCCAATTCAATTCTATCCTTCACGCAGCTAGCGCTGAAGTTATCGACGCAAACACAATCAGAGTAGAACCAGGAGAAACAGTATGGTTCGTACCAGCTCAACCTGGAACAGACGTAATCCACGTATCAGCTGATTGTACTGACGTCGCAGACTGTAGCAGAGACTTTAGTATCGAAAATGGGCCAGACACAAACGAATGTGCCTCTCTAGAACTTGTTTCTTCTACACAACCATTAGAATTATCATCAACATTAACAACAGACCTTACAGTTATAGGTCTTGATCTAAACGGAGATCCACTACCAACTACAACAGAACTATCATGGACAACAGACACAGGAGCTACACTAAATCCCCTATTAGCAACAATAGCGGACACAGTAACTGCAAATGGATTCCAAACAGTTGGAACAATCAACGTAGAAATGGCAAACGTCAATGATCCGCTTTATTCAACTGTTTGTGTAGACTCAATCCCAGTCACTGAACTATTAATTTGTACAGACATTTCAGTTCAAGACGATGGTGTAGAATTGGTAGAATTAGACCCAAATGAACTATATGAGCTTACTGCAGATGCTACCTACACAGGAACACCTGCTACAGAAGAAGTTACATACAGTTCAACTCAAGGTGTATTCTTCGGGCCAGTAACATCAGATCCTATACTTCAAGAAGTATACAGAATTCTAATAAATGACAATCTAGTTTCAAATCCAATTTCATCAAACTGGGTAAATGAACCGATTCCATCGGCTCTATTAACTCAATTAACATCTACAATCACAGTAAATGATGGTGATCTTGTATTCTTCGTTACATTCTCAGATGCAACAGGAAACGATGTACTAACCGTTCAAGCTACAAATAGAGGTGAAGCTGCCTGTGTGAAAACATACGACATGGCAGTTATAGAGGAACCTTGTGAAAGTATTCAAGTTACATACTCCCCTTCTCCATTCGATCCTGAAATACCAACAGTAATCGTTGTTGAACCAGGAGTTTACGGAGATTGGACAGGAGAATTTGAATTCTCAGCTCCAAACGGAACATTCTCAACTCCAGGAGGAACACCAAGAACAAGCTTTACACGAACTGAAACAGAAGGTGGAATCGTTTATATTTCTGATGGAACAGCTACAGAAAATGATGAAATAACAATCACAGCAACTGGTCCACTAAATGGTGGTGGTGTTTGTGACGACTTAATCACTCCATCTCCAGAAGACGTTGAATGTCTTGACCTTTCAATCATTCAACCAGCTGGAACATGGACAGAAGATGATTTCACAGACGACAATGAACAAAGATTTAGAATCGAAGTAGACACAAGTCCTCAAGGATTTGAAGATACTTTGACTTACAAATGGGAAGAAGACAATGGATCATTCAGATACGGTGGAACTACAGACTACACAGATTCAAACCCATTAATCAACTACTTGGAAGACATCGACACAAACGACGATGCTTCAGTAACAATTTACGCAGTTGATGAAAATGGTGTTCCTGTAGATGCATGTAGAGACACTGTAAACTTCGACGTTGACGATGATGACGACAATCCTGGAATCGACAAGGTTGTTTACGACCCAGGCTCAGGAGATTGGAAAAATGTTGCGAACTATGCAGGAGAAGACGAAGACGGAAACCTTGATCCAAAATACGAATGGGTAACTTACCTATCAGCATTCGACCCAGACGGTGTTGAAGAAGCACAACTTTGGGAAGATGAACTGGATAATGATGGAAATATAGAATCAGCAAACCTAGGAGCTGCTGGAGGAAAACTATTATTCAGCGGAATGGTTATCGCTGCCGAAGATGACAACGGTGACAAATACGTAATCTATCAAGACGGTAATTTTAAACCTGGTAGATTTGATAATGAAGATGACATCCTAGACGACAATGACGATCTAGAAGATTTCGAAGATTGGGATGCAAACGATCTTGAAGACAAATACGACTGTGGCAGTACTGATTCAGACTTTGAAGACGATCGTGTTTGTATCGAAGATTACGATGACGCACTAATCGATTTCCAAAGAGGTAGACGTATTGAATTCCAAAACATGAAAACAACAAAAGTTCTCTACGTTTTCTATCAAATGAAAAATGATACAAAAATTGATGAAGAATTCTGTGAAACAATGATTGAGGAATTCGGAATGTGTGGAGAAGAATTTGAAAATGAAATCAATTTCGAAACTCCTGATGAAGACGGAGATTATGATGGCGATGGTCATGAAGGCAAAGACGACGCAAAAGTAATCGTTATTTGTCCATACATCCTCGTTCGTGAAGGTGGAGACATCTTCTTCCACGACGCAATCGACACAGGTATTGATGTAAGCGCTTGTTATGAAGTTGATAGTGGAGACGGTGGAACATTCACTCCTAAGAAGGAAGAAGACCAAACATCAACATCATCTGGTGGGGAAGAAGGTGTAACAGAAGAACTAGGAGAAGTTACTCTAATCGCCCCTTCTCATGATCTTTGTAAAATCAGTAATACAAATGAATCTAACATTGATGCTTACAAGAACGTCTTCAAGAACTTCTCAAGTTCTGTCTGCGAAATGGAAACAGAAGTTGCAGAAGACTGGAAAGAAGTACACATCAACAACGCAATCAAAGCTAATATTGAAAAACTAGCGAGATTCGGAGTTGATAACATAATGGGAACAACTATAGATCAAATTCATACTCTTAATAATGATGTGTATATCACTACTGGAGATCTAGAAATCCCTTCTCTTGGATTCGATGTTCCTGCAGGTGCAAGAACATATATCCTTACTGAAGGTGCAAATCTAATCATCAATGGAAACATAACCTATGATGATGGAAGCGCAGATGTTGACATCACAAACCCAACTACAATCCCTTCTGTGGCATTCGTAGTAATCGATGGCGACATTATCATTGATCCTAGCGTAACTCACTTAGACGGTATCTATATGGCTGTAGACACTGAAGGTGATGAAGGCGAAGATGGAAGATTCCTATCTGCTGGAGGTGAAGTAAGTTACGAACTACTTACTATCCAAGGTAGTGTGGTTGGAGACATCTTCGAACTTTACAAGAGCAGAAAGGGTGTAGGTGACCCATTGAAAGACGAAAGTTCAATCACTGTTAAATACGATCAAAGAATCCTATTGAACACAGCACCTGGACTTAACGAACTAATTGATATTAGTCAGCTAGAAGTAGCCAACTAAACTCATTCAAAATTTGGAGGAAGCCCGTTTGTTATCAAATGGGCTTTTTCTTTGCCTGCACTAATTGGTCAATCCAACTTTTACTACTATGCCTTTCTGGTTTTCTGCAGATTTTCCATTTTTCCGGCTCCATTTCCTCATTCCCAATCAATCCCATATGTGCAATATCATGATGTGCATTACATAGTGGTTTTATTTTGTACGGATCATGTTTCTTTGATAGTGCAAATCGATCTGTGTGATGCAAAACTTCCGCCTCGTGAAAACATCCTGGAAAACTACAAATCCCATTTGTTTTTGATTGAACAATTTTCTTGATCTTTGTCGGAATAGCTCTCGAATCAGTCTTTTTCACTTCCAATATTCCTGTCTTAAAGCCAGGCACTGGGCCTTT
>JAOZTS010000017.1:0-4304 GCA_029939035.1 Candidatus Altimarinota bacterium
AGACCTCTCTTTGCGAACTGCGAAAGAGGCTGGAGGAAAGGTTGGGAAATATGCGAAAGGTAGCAATTCCTCTGAGGTTTCTATTTTTATGCCAAAGGAAGTTGCTGCACAGGCACAGCATTTTATTGAAGGAATGTTGATGGCTCAGTACGAAGACAACAAAATGAAGAGCAAAAAGAACAAAAAAGAGGCGTACGAACTCAAGAGCATCGAGGTTGTTGGAGAAAAGGACAAAGCCCTTACTGAAGCTCTAGACAGAGCTGTGATTATTAGTAGCAGTGCGGAATACGTAAAAGATCTCGTTAATCTTCCGTCGAATGTTATTGACGCACCATTGATGATAAAAGAGGCGAAAAGACTCGCGAAAGTAAACAAATATAAGTTGAAGGTTATTTCTCAAAAGGAATTAAAGAAACTGAAATGGGGTGCGCTTTTGGCAGTGAATCAGGGATCAAAGAAAGAGGCTGCATGTATAGCTATTCAGTATGACGGTGCGAAAAACAAGAAGGAGAAACCGGTTGTTATAGTGGGAAAAGGAATAATTTTTGATACAGGTGGATACAATCTCAAGCCAACTCACCACATTGAGACAATGCAGCAGGATATGGGTGGAGGTGCTGTGGTATTGGGTATTTTTGAAGCTATGAAGAAAATGAAGATCAAGAAAAATGTTGTGGGAGTTATACCAATTGCAGAAAACTTGATAAGCGCAGAGGCATATAGACCTTCGGATATTATCACTTCGTATTCAGGACAAACTATTGAGATTACAAATACTGACGCAGAAGGACGACTAATTCTCGCAGATGGGATTACATATGGAACAAAGTTCAAACCAGAGGCGATTATCACAATTGCAACTTTGACTGGAGCTGTAGCGGTTGCGACAGGGGATAGGTATTCAGGTATTATTGGGAATAATAGCAAACTTAGATCTGATTTGAGAAAAGCTGGTGAAGAAACTGATGATCTAGGTTGGGAATTGCCAATTCATAGAGATTTTAGGAAGAAGATGAAGAGTAAAGTTGCAGATCTTACAAATTACGACATGGGTTCAGGAAGATATGCTGGTGCCTCAAAGGCTGCAGCATTCCTGGAAAACTTTGTTGAAAAGAACAAATGGGCCCACATCGATATCGGAGGGACTGGGTTTACAACAGACCCAAAAGAGTACCAAACAAAGGGTGCAACTGCATCCGGTTTGGAAATGCTTTTGAAATTCCTAGAGAACGCTTAGAGCCTGAACAGGCTCTTAAAAATAAGCGCTTGAGTCAACCAGGTGATAAGCATAATAAGATGCTGTCACCCCTTCGGCTGCTCCAGTGATTGCTTGCTTGAATCCAGTATCACAGCAATCTCCAGCGGCAAATACACCTGGAACATTTGTTTCAGATTTTCGGTTAATTTTGATCTCTCCTTTTTCGTTTAATTCAACGCCCAGAGTTTTTGCCAATTCTGTTTGAGCAATGTGGCCAATCGCCATAAAGACTCCGTTCATCTCCATTTCTTTTCCGTCTTTGAGTTTAATTTTCTCTACTTTTTCAGTCCCAAGGATCTCCTCGATTTCAGTTTTGTAAAGGATCTCGATTTTGTCATTTTTCTTTATTCGCTCAGCATTTATTGGCTCAGCCTTTAAAATATCTTTTCTTACAATGATATATACTTTGCTTGCATGTTCGCTGAGGAAAAGCGCTTCTTTCGCAGCTGCATCACCACCTCCAACGACACAAACAATTTTTTCCTTGAAAAACCCTCCGTCACAAAGCGCACAATAACTTACGCCCTTGTTCTCTAATTCTTTTTCTCCAGGAACTCCCAATTTCTTGTGAATTGTACCTGTAGAAATCATGACAGTTTTTCCTTCATATTCGTTTGATGCAGATTTTACTTTGAAACCTGAGTCAGTTTTTTCAATCTCTTTAACTCGCTCACTTTTGATTTCAGCGCCACTAGTAGTTGCATGATCCACCAATGAAACAGCCAAGTCAGGACCGGAAATACTCTTTGTCCCAGGCCAATTTTCAACGAGGTGAGTAGTGGTAATTAGACCGCCGGGAAGCTCAGCAATGACCAGAGTTTTCATCCCAAGACGTGAGCCATACATAGCAGCAGGAAGCCCACTGCAGCCCCCACCAATAATGATAAAATCGTACATAAAAAGGCATTAATCAAATAGTGATCACATAATAGCAGATAATATTTGGAGCCTGAAATTAAAAGGAAGTACTCGCGCTTTAACGTGAGAAAAAACGGCTCGGGGTAGGTGGCGTGGTCTAGGACCTCGCCACCTACCCTTTGCCTAGACGTCGGGAAGTCCGACACGGGAGGGAGGAGGGGGAAACGAACCTCCCCGACGTTTTCTTGTAGGCGGAGAGGACCAGCAGCATCGAAACTGACTGCCCGGGGGAAGAGCTCACTGGCCCTCTCCAAAAGTTGGGGCGGCGAGTGCCGCCCCTAGGGCACGGTGAGAGTCACCGTGCAGGGACCAGTCGTCGTGAAGACGCTGGCCCTGACCGGGAGGACGGTGTCGCCCACTTGGTCAACAATGACCGGGTAGGTTCCGCTCGAGGAGCGGATCATCAGGGTGGTGCGGTCATGGACCACCACGCTGATGGAGGAGCCGGGTCGGTTGCCACACAGCGCACTGTTGATAGTGCCATCCGTGTGCGAAGACCCGACCTGATTTCCGTTGACGAAGACCTCGAATCCACCGCTCGCGGTGGACACTGAGACCCCAATCGAGGGAATGCAGGTGCTGCTTCCTCCGTCCGGAAGATCGTCTCCCGGAGCGTTGTGGCAGCCGAAGCTACCAATGGCCGTCATGAGCGCCACGGCTAGGGCGCATGCGATTTTTCGCATTGCTAACCTCCTCTTTGTAGTGTGCGGTAGCCGTGGCCGGCCCCTACACGTTTGTATTTTCTTCTGTCATCGGTAACGTACACAAGAATCAAAATATTAATTCCTAAGTACGTCGCCGATGACTACTTGTATAGCGCGAGTTGTCAAAAGTCTTCTGCCTACTATTATGTCTTCCTTTAGAGGTAGACATCTATGTTCTATGAGAATGAGCATAAGCACAATCCCTATAGAAAACAGTAAACAGAGTACCTATTCTAAACAATAAAACCATGCATTGTCAATGCATAATAGAGAAGAAAAAACCCACTATAAAAGGTTGACAATATGGCGGCAAAGTTTTATAATTCCCGACCTGGTCAAAAACCAGTGGATAGGCTGATTCTACGTGAATACGGCCATCCCTACTTACTGGCCAGTGATCATTGAAAATAGGTATTACAATTATTTATGTGTTTCTTAGCGAAAGCTAATAGGGTTCAAGCAAATTGAGCCTTTCTAGCTAGCGCTAAGAAGCGCATTTGCGATAATGAACAAGGTCGTTTAGCGATTATGCTGACGACTAATGGCTTGAAAACCGACACAGAAACTGACCCGAAAGAGGAGGCCCCCGAATGAAGAAGAAAGTATTGGCGACCATCGCCCTGCTCATCGCCATCCCGCTGGTGATGGGCGGAACCGCAGACGCTCGTTACAAACGCATGCGTCCAACCACGTGCCCCGTCACTGGGGCACACTACAACAAGCTCCTGGGCCTCATCGAGGCGCTGGAGAAGGAGGTGAAGGTCTTGAAGAAGGGCAGGCCCGCCTTGGCCGCCAAGGTTAAGGTATATGTGGAGGACCAGAAGGTGCAGGTCTATTTGGCCCGCGTCAAATGGCTCAAAGCGGAGATCGCACGCTTAAAGCGGCAGCTCAAAAAGCTCCACCGCTCCAAGCTGGATCCGGACGTCAAGAAGGTAGCTGCCAAGGCTCTCAAGGCAAAGATCAAGAAGTATGAGGCTGAGCTCGACGCTCTCAAGCGCAAGCTCTCGCTCCTCATAGTTCGCCCCACCGCGCGTCCCCTCGTGGACGACGCTGCCGTGAATGCCCTTTCCAAGGCGCTCACCGGCCTCTCCGCCGCGATTGACCGCCTGGTCAAAAGCGGCCTACGCGCCCCCGAGCTCGAGAAGCTGATCAAGAAGCTGTTGGTGTCAAACACCAAGCTGCGTCACGCTCACAAGATGACACAGCGAGAGCTCATGACTAACACGGCCGAGATGCATGCCTTGCGCTTGCAGCTCAAAAAGGGCGTCAAGGTCACCGGTACCAACGGAACTCCCAGCGGCCCCCTTCCCAAGTGGGCTGGCTGGCATTTGACCGCAGGGGTTGAAACGGGTGTCACGCTCCTTTCCGGAGACGACACATACGCCGTGCCCCTCCTCGTGGTGATGTGTGGCGAGTACGTCCAT
>JAOZTS010000017.1:4314-15622 GCA_029939035.1 Candidatus Altimarinota bacterium
CCCACCTCGGGATCGAGGGCTGCCTCAAAATGGGCGTCATGTTCTCCGAGGCTCAGGACAACACCGGTGCCTGGCACCATGTGGCGCCGTTCATGTTCTCCGGTTCGCTCGGCGGGATCGCCCGCTGGGGAGTCTTCGGACTCAATATCCCCACTATCGAGGTGGCGTATATTCAGAACCGGATTAGGGACGTGAAGGGCAATCTGATGGTCTCCGCCTTCGGCGGGGTCCAGGCGACGATCGCCTATCGAGTCGTTCTGCGACTTGACTTCGGGGCCGGCCTCCACACCGAAGAGCCCTTCGTGGGCGGCTTCAAGATGCGCTTCAGCATCAAAGGTCGGTTCTAGAGCCAAACCCAAGCCCGCATGCTCCAGGGGGCCCGTCAAACGGCCCCCGGAGCACCCGCGGCATTTAATTCGCATTGTAATACCTATTTCCCTTTTACTCTTTCCACTTAATAGAACTAACAGGACAGGCATCAATCGATTCTTGAATCTTTTCTTCGCTGTCCCCAGTAGGATCAATAACATGAGATTTGCCATCATCCTGCATCTCATAAACTTTTGGACATATCTGCGTACACAAAATACACCCTATACAGGAGTCTTTTTCTATAATGGGTGTTTTTTTTGTAATTAATGGATCCACAGTATTTTGAGTTAATTGCGAGAAATATATACCAAAAAGCCACTATTTAATCAAATAGTAGAGTTGTGTGGCGCGGGGTGCTCGATCTTTCGATCAAACACCACCGCGCCACATAAACTCGTATCAGAGAGAATTGGGCAGAATCGCCCGAGGGTGAGCTACTGAGTGCGGATGAGGGGCAAAGCCCTCGGAGGACGCACTAGGCTGGATTTCGCCATTGGAGGTGGCGGAACCGGTGCAGGTGGGCCAGCACAGGAGACGTAGTAGTTCGTCCACTCGCCATCTCCATAGTCATACGAGTGGAGCGTGGCATAGGTGCCGGATCCACTGAAGAAAGCAGGCTGAGCTACACCAGGCTGCCAGAAGAGGAAGCCCGGATCGTTGCTAGCTTGCGTGTAGCGGGCATACACGTAGATGCGACCCCAGTCGTCGAGGTCATCGATGTCGATGACCACGCTTCCCCCGGATGGCACGTTTTGAGAGTCGCTATCCGTGTCCGTTACGACGAACACGTTGCCACCCCCATTGAGGAAGATGACGATGATCCCACACTTCTCGTCATCGCAGTCAGTGAAGCCGTCACCATCGTTGTCGATGCCGTCGTTGCAGGTGGTGTAGTCGTACTGACAGCCACCGGAGCCGTCACCATCCTTACCCTCAGGGCAGAGACAGGACGTGAGACAATCTGTGCCACCGTCACACACCTCGTGGGTGTCGAACGTTCCGTTGCCACAGGTCTCATCTGAGAGACAGTCAGCGGAACAGCCGTCACCGGGAGTGGTGTTGCTGTCGTCGCAGACCTCTCCCTCTGAGCTGTCGATGATTCCGTTGCCACAGGTCTCATCTGAGAGACAGTCTGCCGAGCAGCCATCACCGGGAGTGGTGTTGCTGTCGTCGCAGACTTCGCCGGCGGCTTGGTTGAGGTTGCCGTCCCCGCAGACCGGGGTGGTGCAGTCATCGTCGCAGGTGGCGCTCTCGCCACCGTTGTCGCACTGCTCCCCATCCGCCTGGTTGACGTTGCCGTCTCCGCAAGCGGAAACCGTGCAGTCATTGTTGCATGTGGCCGACTCACCGCTGTCATCGCACTGCTCACCAGCTGCCTCGTTGAGGTGGCCGTCCCCGCAAGAGGGGATCGAACAGTCCGAGTCACACGACACAGTGTCTCCACCGGTATCGCAGAACTCATTCGCGGTTTCGTTTAGGACACCATCGCCGCAGGACTGGAAAGTGCAATCTTCATCGCACTCGGCAGTCTCCTCACTATCATCACAGTCCTCGCCGGGATCGACGTTGCCGTCCCCGCAGAGTGCGGGATCCAGGCATCCACCGAGCCCATTGGGGTCCATCTCGAGGGGGCAGGTGCAGTCGCTCAGGCAGGCGTTGCCGCCGTCGCAGACCTCAGTGCCGTCGAGCGTGTCGTTTCCGCAGTCATCCGGCAGACAGGCCGGATCCTGACCGCAGTCCGTGTGGTCGTCGCAGTCAGTGAAGCCATCTCCATCGTTGTCTACGCCGTCCGTGCAGGACGACTCGTGCTCCGGTGCCAGCCCAGCAAGGCTGAACTGGCACGCGGCTAGCATTACGGCGAAAATCGCCATTACCATAGTTCTCATAACATCCTCCTCATGTCGGTTTTTCGTTTTGGAAAGTTTGTGAATATCAGAATATCGCCGTTTAGCGCTTGTCTTTCTCTTTGTCTGTTTGGACCGCCTATCATGAAGGCAAAAACTATAAAATTCCCGCTTATAGAAAAGATTGCCTTCATGGCAGGCAGAGCCCAAACAGAATCTGATACGAGTTTTCAAGTATCATTCTGACCAGAATTAACGAACGAATTCGTTCAAGGCCTATGAACCACGAGCATATAGCGGGAATTCTATAGACAATAGTGACCAGAAAGGGAATTATACATAAATCGTAGAAATTGTCAATATCTACTAAAATGCATGAATATCCCTTAGCTTAAACGAAAAAGAGGTTTTTTTGTTACATTATAGTATACACGCAAAAAAACCTCTCAAACAGAGGATAAATGGGTTCTAAAAGCGAAATAGAAAGGTTGCAGCGCTCCGGTGGATACCAGAGCGCCGCGTTCCTCGTAGCAGTTGATTAATTCAATATATGCCCCCTGGGCCGGCACGCAAGCGCGCCGACCCCGGGGGGTTGGTTGTTGTTATTATGGCGCGAGCGACCAGTTGACGTTCACCGGAGTTGCCTGATTCACATTGAACTCCGAGAGATTGGTCAAGGTCGGGGGACCCACGAACACAGTGGGGTAGGTCACGCCGGGCATCCACATCCCGTCCATGTTGGGCGAGGTGAGGAACACCTCCACACTGATTTGCGTGGTGGTCGCCCAGAAGTCGGCGCCGAGGTCGTAGCCCATGAGACCGACGGTTCGGTACTGCCCAGCCGGAATGATCAGCGGGGTGTACAGACCGGCACCCGTCTTCAAATGGACGGTGCAGCCCATCGGGCAGGCCACGCGCAGGGCGGAGTCCCAGCAGCTCGGCACCTCTTTACAGTAGGGGTTGGTCGAGTCCTGGCAGACACCAGCCACGTCGCAGGCGCTGCAACCGAGGGCTCCGTCCGGATAGAAGTCGGCGGGGCACTTGCAGGTGACCGGGTCACAGTTCGCACCGCCGTCGCAGTCCTCACCGGAATCCACAACGCCGTTCGGGCAGTTGGGCTCCAACACGCAGAGTGCGGAGCAGCCGTCGCCGTTGATGACATTGCCGTCGTCGCAGCCCTCTCCGGTGTCCATGATGCCGTCGCCGCAGGAAGCCACCAGGCAGGTGGTTCGGCAGGCGTCGGGGACCGAGTCGGAGTTGAGAGCCCCGTCGTCGCAGGTCTCGCCGGTGTCCTGGACGCTGTCACCGCAAGTAGCCACCACGCAGGTGGTGCGGCAGGCGTCGGGAGCGATGTCGGAGTTGAGAGCTCCGTTGTCGCAGGCTTCGCCGGTATCCAGAACGTCATCTCCGCAGGATGCCACCAGGCAGGTGGTTCGGCAGGCGTCGGCTAGGGTGTCGGAGTTGAGAGCCCCGTCGTCGCAAGCTTCGCCGGTATCCAGAACGTCGTCTCCGCAGGAAGCCACCAGGCAGGTGGTTCGGCAGGCGTCGGCAAGGGTGTCGGAGTTGGCGGGGCCATCGTCGCAGGTCTCGCCGCCGTCGACGACGCTGTCACCACAGGAGGGCAACACGCAGGTCGTTCGGCAGGCGTCGGGTGCGGTGTCGGAGTTGAGGGCCCCGTCGTCGCAAACCTCGCCGGTGTCGATGATGTTGTCGCCGCAGGAAGCGGGCTGACAGGTGGTCCGACAGGCGTCAGGGATGCTGTCCGAGTTGGCGGGGCCATCGTCGCAGGTCTCGCCAATGTCGATCACACCGTCGCCACAGAAGGGCAGCGGCGGGTTGGCGCAGGCGTTGGTCGGGTCCCAGAGGATGCAGGTGGTTCCCACGTCCTCGAGGCAGACCGGGTCGCCGTCGTTGGCCGCGTTGCGGCACTCGTTGGGCAAAATGCAGTCCGTGACGCCATCATTATTGGCATCACAGGGGACGTCGATGTCCCCGGGGGTGATGGAGAGATCCAAGGGATCGTCTCCGGTGTTGGGGTTGAGAGTGCACCCAGCCGCGAGGCCGAAGAACACCACCATCGAAATCGCAAAAATGCGTCTCATCTCTAACTCCTTGCAAGGTGCCGGGTTTCAATCCGGCGTTAGTGGGAAATCCCGTGAGCCCGCTAAAGTAGCGCGCTGTTACGGGCGCACGGGTTGTGCTCCCTGTCGTCGTCCTGTCCGTTTCTCATTCGAGTAGCTTTGGTTGGTGCTATTTAGTGTTTCATCACCTCCTTTAGTTTTTGCACCTGGTTGCCAAAAGCCACTCACAAGAGAATCGTCAGAACAACATGAAAAGGTCCATTCAAGTCTTCAAATAAATTAATCTAATCCATATTGGACCGCCTATCATGAAGGCAAAGTCACTGCCTATAAGATACCCGCAAATAGAAGTAGTATTACCTCCATGATAGGCATGGCCCAATAAAGATTCTGATACGAGTTTTCAAGAATCATCTAACCGTCACTAACGATCCAATAAAGGTCGTTCAGGGCCTATGAACACAAGCATATAGCGGGTATCCTATAGACAATGAGATTAGGGGAGGAACTGTACATGAAAATGCCCATTTAGTCAACCCCTTGTTGACCACGAAAATCTTATGTAGTCCCACTATTAAAACGTCTGAACAGCGCTTGTGTTACACGAAAACACAAAAGAAAAAGCCTCCGCTTGCGCGGTGGCTTTTTCCCCTCATTCCTATGAAAAATGTCTGTCGTACGTGTGTGTAAAGTCTCTCTTGATTAGTCGTTAAGTAGTCCGGCTTTGTGCATTCTATATAGAAGTAATGCAACTTCACCTCTTTCAGCTAGATTTCCAGGTTGTAGGTTGTTGTCTACTACATCGTATAGGTCATATCTGTATGCAGTATTAGCATAAGCGTAGTACCAGTCAGAACCATTAGGATCTATGTCGTCGTAGATTTGAGCTGCAGCAGAGTCTGTGAATTCATAACTTGTGAATTTTGAACTTGCTTCAAGTAAAACTTTTAGCAATTCAACTCTGTTGATTTGGTCGCTCAATCTTGCAGTTCCATCCGGATAACCGTGGAACATACCGTAGAATTTAGCTGTTCTAACGTATGGCATATACCATGCATATGGAGAAACATCAGAGAATCCTTCGTCGCCTCCACTTGTTGGGAATAGACCAACGTCGAATGTTTCTAGAGCTACCTTTAGAACTTCAGCTCTGTTGATAACGTCGTAAGGTTTGAATGTTCCATCTGGATATCCATCCCAAATTCCGTACTCTGTTCCCCAAGCAATAGCTTGGCAAAGTTCGTTGTCGTCATCTAAGTAGCTAAGATCCCAGTAGTAGTTATAACACTCACTATTGTAAAATGGTGCAGGATCGTCGTCATCGTCGTCATCAACAAATCCAGCGTCACCAACTACGAATTTACCAGTTTCAGTATCTTTATAAGATCCGATTTTTGTAACTAGTTTGTAAGAGTTGACTCCTTCATCAAGATCTTTGTTGTTGTCATCTTTACCATTCCATTCAACAGTATGACATCCAGCAGATTGGTAAACGTAGTCAAGTAGTTCGATTTCAGGAGAACCTGAAGTTGAAGTTCCGTCGTAGATTGCTAAGTAAACATCAGCAGCCTCGTCGATACAGTATGAAACTTCGATTGAGTTAGCACCGTCTTCATCGAATACAACTGGATCAGTATAATCGTTTGTTGCATTTGATTTGCTGCTTGAAACGTCATCTTCTTCAACGTCTACATCAACAGTTTCAACATCATTGATATCGTCATCAGTTGGGTTTTCAGCTGTGATTTTGAATCTGTAGTCACCTTCGTCTACTTCATCACCATCTTTATCAGTTCCATCCCATCTAACAGTGTAATATCTGCTTTTTCTAACTTCTTCTTCGTCCATAAGAGTATCAAGTCTCTTTGTTCCGTCGTAGATTTCAACAGTAACAAGTGCTGTAGCGTCTACTTCGAATACTAGAGTAGTGAACTCATCTTGTTCAGGATCGAATTCGTCTTTAGTAACGAATGCAGTAATGATTTCTGGTCTAACATATTCTACTTCAGTTGTTAGTGAAACTAGGTCACCATCAGCCTCAACGTAGATTGTCCAAATACCACCTTCTACATAGTCACCGTCTTCGTCTTCACCATTCCATTCATATTCATAGTCACCGTCGTCAGCGTTGTTTTCGTCTTCGATCTCGATAGTTTCGCCATCTTTTTCAGCGTAAACTTCTAGATCGTCAACATCTTCGTTAAGTTCGAATTCAATTTCTAGTGGTTCGTCTGTTGGATCCCAATCAGTTCTTGGGTTAATTTCGAAATCTTCGATAACTCCATTAGCTGCAGAACCAGTTTGAACTTGTACTTCAACAGTTTCAACATCTGTTAATCCTGTTGAGTCTTCAGCTGTAACGTAAACAGTATATGTACCGTCTGCGACGTCTACATCACTATCATCTTCACCATCCCAAAGGATTGAGTGAACGTCAGTAGCTGTATACCAGTCATTACCGTCATAGCTAGCATATGTTTTCAATACTGTGCTTCCATCTCTTACCTCGACTGTAAGGTACGCACCTTCGTTAACGTCGAATGAAATAGAAGTAGTTTCTCCGTCAAAAACAGAGAGAGAATCTGGATCTACATCCAAATTTGAGATAATTGGTGCTCCACCTTGTGGGTTTTGAGCATCAAGATGAAGTACTTGATAATCGAAATCAAGAACAACAGCGTTATCTATTGGATCAACAGCAAAAACTTTTATTTGGTATTCTCCATCAGGAAGAAGAGCACCAGATGCTGCATTTCCAACTCTACCGTACCAAGCGTAAGAAACTTGGCTAGCTACTGTATTTTCATAGTCTGCAAGTGTTGCAACTATGTTCCAGTTGGCATCCATTACATATGCATAAAGATCAGCTTCGTATAATAGGTCGAAACTAATTGTTGCATCTACGTCGTTAACTGGATCGAAAGGTTCTGGACTAACTACAAAATTTGAAATGTAGTCTGTAACTTGTCCAGCATTTGCTCCTCCACCTATAGATACTGCCATAGCATTTGTAGATAGAATTGCTACTACCGCCATTGCGGCTAAAAACTTTTTCCACATAAGATATTTTGTTAAATATGGATAAACGTATATATAAAATTGATTTGTAACGATCTGATCTTTAAGCCATTGAAGGATCAAAGAGATCAATAATAGTCATATTTCAACTTTTGTCAAGTATTTTAACGGCTTTCTCAAATGATTGTTACATTTTGATTACACAAAAAAGAAGAAAAGCCCTTCTGCGAGGGCTTTTCTCAGTAGTGATTATTTCAAAGAAATCTGGAAAAAAGTCTAGATAGCACCAACATTATGCAATTTGTAAAGCACTTCAGCTATCTCTCCACGTGTACTGTTGAGAGACGGGAACAGACTTAAACCAGTATACAAATTGTATTTATTTGCTTCACAGGCATAGTCGAAATACCAAGCATAGTATGGAACATCATCATAATTATCAGTACAGAATCCAAGATCGTATCCTCTCTGTGCATCCAAAGTCTCAAATATCATCTTCAAAGCTTCAGCACGATTAACAGTATCTCCTGGACGAGCAGTATAGTATCCGACATCTCCATGGAAAACACCCAAATTCTTTCCAGTTCTTATAAACGGCATATACCAAGCTCCTATATTAACATCAATAAATCCCATGTTTGTACCGTCATCAGGCAAGATATCAGCATTATATGCCTCCAGGATCACTTTTAAGAGCTCTACACGATTGATAGGATCATTAGGCTTAAACGTATTGTCTGCATATCCTAGGAAAATTCCTTCGCTTGTAGTCCATTCTATGGCGTCACAATACAGTGAAGCTGTGGAAACATCAGTATATCCGGCACAAGAAAGACCAGTTGTAGTTCCATCTATGCTTCCTTGACCATCAACTATTACATTTGCGTGAACATTGTCATCAGAGCTGCTTGATGAACTGCTGCTACTATCAGCCCCTCCATCAATATCTCCAATATCTCCAACTACAAAATGACCAGTTTCAGTTTCCGTACTACTCAATTTTGATATGATTTTGTAAGTGTAAATGCCATCTCTGAGCTCATCCCCGTCATCATCAGTACCATCCCATAGTATTTCATGTGCACCATCAGCTTGATCATCTAGGTCTAGAAGCTCGATTTGTTCAGTACCAGAAGTACTGGTTCCTTTGTGAATAGTAATTTTCACATTAGCTTCTTCTTCCAAGTCATAATAAAGTGACATAAATTCTGTCCCATCAGTCAAAACAGGGGAGATAAAGTCCTCGGTTACATTAGATTTTGAGCTTGAAACATCATCTTCAGCCAAATCTACACTAACAGTTTCAGAATCATAAATATCCGTGTTTGCTATATTTCTAGCCACAACTTTGATATCCAAATCGTCATCATAGTCATAATTTCCTCCATCCCATTCGATTGCATACCACATGTCTCCCTCAACCTCTAGTTCCTCGACTATCTCATCATCTTCATCTCCACCTTCCATTACGAAAATGTCTACCTCAGCATCAATATCAACTCTGAATAAAACATAAGTAAATTCGCCCAAATCATTATCAAATTTATCCTTAGACAAGAGTAAATCATCAATTTGTGGCTTTTCGTAGTCGACTTCGATTTCTTTACCAGCTTCTAGATTGGTACTCCCTTCTTCTGAACGGAAAATTATTGTCCATGTACCATCTGCAACATATTCATCATCATCGTCAGTTCCATCCCAGAAAATTTGGATGTTATTTTCTTCATCAACATCACTTTCGTCGTATAGTTCAATCTCAGTTGAACCACGTACAGCATAAATTTGCAGCTCATCTAGGTCTTTTTTAGCATCAAATTCGATCTCAAGTTCGTCATCCTCAGCCGGTTCAAAAGTTGATGAAGGGCTAAGAGAGATGCCTCCAATATGCGAATTATTACTGTCAATATTTCCTAAGTTATCATCAATAGATACGCTAGAAGTAACCACAGAAACTCCATAATTGTTAGCAGCACGCACATAAACTACATATGATCCAACGGCAACATCTGCTGAAGAGTTATTTTCTCCATTCCACACAACTGTGTGATCCTCACCAGATATATAATTATCATGCTCATATCCATTGAAATCTCTAACCTCTGTTCCATCCGTATTCTGAATTTCCACTTCGATATCTGCACTATTGTTGTTTGTGAAAAGAATCTCAGTATCCTCAAAATCAGGATCGAAACTAGTAGGAGAAACAGAGAAACTATCAATAGTTGGCTTATTAGAGTTACTATACTCAACAATTACAGATTTTGTGTCTGTAACGCTTGTGAAACCACTTTTAGCAGCCGTAAATTCGATTGTATAAGTTCCTGGGTCCACCAAGTGTGTAACGTATTCACCATCCCACACAAAGGTGTCACTTGCTGAATTTGTAGCTGAGAAAGTCTTCAATGATTTTCCATCTGAATCTTTAATAATAGCGGAAACAGAATCTGCCGCTTGATTTAATGAATAACTAAGATCCAAATTTTCACTATCACCGCTTGGTGATGGATCGAAATTTCCACCTCCTGAAGCAGTTGCAGTAAAACTGCTCAGAGTAAATGTAGGAACAACTGCTGAAGAATCGATTGTCATATCCTTAAAATCGAAATCAACAATTGCAGCTCCGTCACGAGCATAAATTAAAACCTGGTATGCACCATCTGGTAGGGGAGTTCCTCCAGGGGCATTTCCAACTGTCCCATACCACATATAGGCGTGAGAACCGGCAGTAGTCGCATCATAATTAGCAAAAGTAGCTACTGTTTGGAAACTGGCATCTCTAGCAATTGCGTAAATTTCAGCTGGTAGATCCAGTGTGAAGTTTGCAAATGCTAGGTCCCCAGCATCAGGATAAAATGTTGAAACAGAGGTGCCACTAACAGTTACATCAAAAGCACTGATGTAATCTACCGCAGCCAAAGAAGTTGTTGGTAATAACAAAGCTACCATTGCAGTTGTTATTATCCCTGTGAATAGTCTTTTAAGCATGGTTTTGAGGGTTACATACTACTATATATATACGGAAAAGGAGGCAATGATATACAATAAAAAGCCGATAAGGCAACTATTATCCGTTGACGCAATGCTGGAATAATTACATTAACCGATTACTGATCGGATCAGATGAATAGTTCCTTTGTCATGCATCAATCGTTGACCATCTTCACCCAATACCGGTTTTGGCAGATCACTACCATCTACAAGAGTTCCAACTGTATAGGGCGAACCATATTTGCCCATCAAGAAATAGTGATCATTCCCGTTTTTATCAGGACGATCACCAACGACAAAAATTTCACTAAAAGTTTTATCAAATGAAAGACCTCTGTTCTCAACTAAATATCGCCCGAATTGCTTGATTCCATTGTCCTTATCACCATCAGCAGGGGATATAACTACACCGATTCCAGAATCTCCAACATGCACAAGATCCCTATAGTTAGGATTCAAGTCTTCCAAAAACTCCAAAACAACCCGATAGATTTCTCGAGACAAACGATTGATCTCACCAATATCTCGGGCATCCTGTGCCAAATCAGTCATATTTGTCCTCATTACCACAACAACACGATGAGCGTCATAACAAACGTCCCCAAATTCACTAACGGCTTCATGCAATTTGGTCATAATCTCATCACGGGCCATCAACTCATCAGGCCATTTTGAACGGTAAAACTCCTCAAATTCTTCTTTCTCAGGATTGTAGTCATACCCAATTGATCCGTTCTCAGCTATTAAGTAGAAGTTCTCAAAAAACTTAGCACGTTCCTCAGGAGAAACTTCCTCAACTATTGCAGTCATGGCCCTCTTTTCAAAAGACTCAAGTTGTCGCCCTGTACAAAAAGCTATAGGCATCTTGTGCGCCAGTGCAACCAGCGCATCAACCATTTCGTGCGTGGGACGATAAACCCCGTCAGCGGTTACAGTCCCATCAAAATCAAACATTGCTGCTTTATAGTTCATTATTCGTTTTCCTTCTTAATTACTCCCCAGTGA
>JAOZTS010000095.1 GCA_029939035.1 Candidatus Altimarinota bacterium
AGAAAGAGTCCTTCAATGTCTTTATAAACTTTTTCAACTGCTTTGAATTCTTTTCATTCTCTTTATCCAATCTCTTTTTCAGTTCTGAAAATTCAGTGGGGAAGAGGTATTTGAAACAAAGGTCTGCCAAATTGCATTTCAGATACTGAATCCCGAGCAGGTTTGCAATTGGAACAAAAATCTCCAAAGTCTCTCCAGCAATCCTCAATCTCTTTTCTGGCTCTACATGCTCTAAAGTTCTCATATTGTGCAGACGATCAGCCAGTTTAATCAAAATGGCACCGGGATCTTTTGCTGAATGTAGAAACAGTTTTTTTAAAGACTCAACCTGTCTACCAGGCATATTGTGTTGATAATGAACTTTCGATAATTTCGTAACCCCATCCACCAAATAAGCCACTTTTTCCCCAAACATATCCTTTACCTCCTCGATTGTGTGCTCAGTATCTTCTGGGACGTCATGAAGTAGACCAGCTAGCAACATCTCCTCTGAAGCATGAAGATCAGACAAAATTTCCACAGTAGAGAGTGGATGAACAACATAAGGAGTTTTATTATCCTTACGCATCTGGTCTTTATGAGCTTGCTCTGCGAACTTTATGGCCTTTTTGAAGCGCTTTTTATCAAAATCAGGTAAATAGTCCTCAATTTTTTTAATCAAAGAATCCGTATCGAAGTGTTTTTTTAGTTTAGCTGAAACATCCATACAAATACCTTATTAAAGCAAAAAAAGTATTACATGAAAGAAAACAGTAGTCAAACACCAATAACGATTGAAAAAAAGCCGAAAAATGGCTATAATATAGGGAATGAATTAACAGAACTTGATGCCAGAAAAAGACGATAAATTTTTCAAAATTCACGTACATTCTCCAAAAGGAGAAGAGGTTCACCATAAAAAGGAAGAGCCAAAGCACGAAACGCCAAACATACCAAAACCAAAAGAAAAGAGATCTGCAGTCGAAGTGCTCAGAGATGGAGGAAGGCAAATAGTAGCCAGCTTCGTCATTTTAGTAATAGGATTTCTATTATTAAACTCCTCTGCCTACTATCAAATAGCCAAGAGCAAATTCGCAAAATTCACTGGAACAGAGACAGAGAGTCCATTAGTAGAATTGGTAGAAGAAGCTCCAGCAAAAACAAGCACAGAGAACCTTCAATCCAGTTCAGATCCGAGCGTTCAAAAAAAACAAATTCCTGATCTAGACTTGGATATTGCTCCAAGCGACAATAGAATAGTAGTTCCAAGAATCGACCAGAATATACCAATCGTTCGAATAAGCAGTGACAGTCTGATTCGAAGAGACTGGAAGGCACTGGAAAACGAAATGCAAGATGCTCTCAAAGACGGAGTCGTTCATTATCCTGGAACAAGTCTCCCAGGAGAAACAGGAAACATAGTGATCACAGGACACAGCTCATATTTCCCATGGGATGCAGGTAGATTCAAAGATGTATTTGCGCTACTCGTAGACGTAGTAGAGGGGGACAAAGTTGTTGTTTATCACGAACAAGACAAATATATCTATGAGGTCTATGATATCAAAATCGTATTACCAGAAGACATCGAAGTTCTCAAGCAAACTCCAGAAGACAAACTTACCCTCATTACTTGTTGGCCTGTTGGGACAAACCTAAAAAGACTTATAGTCACAGCAAAGCCGATCGAGGTAAACGGTGTGGATATTGAAAGTAAGATAATTCGTTAAAGGGGCGATAGGCCTGAGGGCCGTGAAGGCTCGACTACTATTCCATCCCTTCTAGTTGTTTGAGGAGCTCTGCTTCTTTTGCTTTCTCTTCTGCCTCACCGACCGTCTCTTTCTGTTTGATCTCGGCCATTTTCTTTTTGAGTTTAGCTTCGTCTATTTCAGGGGCAGGTGCGTTGATTCGGCCTACTTCCTGCTCATATTCATTATCTAGCTGAGCCAATTGATCTTTTTCATTAACTAAAATCTCTCTAAATTTAACAATCTGTTCTTCTGTCATTATAGGCATAATCTGCATCCAATATTCACGCTCCTCGTCATTCATTGATTCAGTTTCGTATATTAGCTTAACAAGGTCAGGAAATTTTTCTCTAACCAATGCAGGAATAATATATTTTGCCTCAGCATCAATCACATACTGTTCTTGAGTTTTGTTCTTATCAATCACAATACCGTCCCCAGAAACAGCAGTTGCACCACCAGCAGCACCGGCGTCTGTAGCAACAGGATCTGTGGATTGAGTTGTTGGGTCTGTTTGTGTTTGTGTGCCGTCAGCCATGCTTATATTATACTGTAATTAATTACTATTAACAATTTGCTATTTAGAGATGCTCTTTGGCAAACATTCTTTTGCCCGCTTCAAATATTTATCCACATCCTTCATGAACGGTTCAAGCGCTACAAAGATATTTTCAAATACTCCTAGAGCTTTTACTCTGACTTCTAGCTTTGCAATAGCCTTTTTATCTTTTACTACCTTTGCTTGTTCAGCTTTTAGTTTAAGATGCGATGCCTTTAACCTTTTCTTGTTCCCTTCTAGTTCTCTTTTCCTTATTTTTATAACTTCAACAATTAATCCATAGTATTTATTCAAAGCCATGTCATATTTTTCCTTGAGTTTTGGATAAAGATCAAAAAGCTGAGGGGTCCCTTTCTCAATTGCATCTTCAATTTTTATAATAGAAGTTGCCAAAATATCTGCAATTTTTTTATATTTTTGAAGGGGATTTGTTTGTTTAATAGCTATCCTCAATTGTTTTTCAACGTTATCTACTGTAGTTGTGACCGAAGACGAAAGTGCTGACGGAGTTGTCGTAGGTGCTTTTGCAGGTGTTTTTCCTGGAGTCCTTGCTGGAGTTTTTGTAGTAGTAGTTGTGGCAGGTTTTACTGCAGCCTCTAAATGAGTAGGAACAAACGCAGCACTTAAATTAAGGTCGTTTTTGACCGGAGAATTAGGAGCACCCAGTTTGAAAGTTTTTCGTTTTTTTGTTTTTTGATCAAAATAAACAAACGCGTCTCCATTATAATAGGCAGGAATTATTCCAGTTTTATAATTCGGGAGAAAGAATATTACAGTTCCTCTTGGAATTTGTTTCATCTTCTTCATAGCGCTCAAAGTGCTATCTCCAAAGACTTTTTCATTCTTAACGTCAGTATGTTCATGAGCAAGTCTTGCAGCCAAAATCTTATGATCAGTAATGTAGTTTACTGCTGGTTTTTTTGGATCACTTGGTTGTGGGGCAAAAAGCAGATATGAAACATAGAAAGTTGAGGCTTCCGTATAATCCAATTTAGGTTTCCTCTCTTTTGTTCTTTTCGCATTTTCTGTATCAAATATACCAATAAATTCATGCATTTTTTTTGGGAATTTTTTAGCCCTTTGTTCCCTTAATCTAGCCTTTTGAATCTTATCAAAGTTTTCATCTTTGTAATCACCTTCATCCAGACTTTTTCTGAAATTCCCTGGGAAATAATCAATATAACCAGCATATTTCCCCATAAACAAACAAAGTGTCAGCGCAAAACGAGCCAACGGATTGCCTTTTAAATCAACATTATTGTCTTTAAGAACATCCATAAGTGCCCTAGCACGCTCGCCCCATTTTCCTTTCGCATTTGCAATAGCCTTTGGGTATTTTGGTTTTACCTCAGGCTTCTTTTTTAGAACTTTGTCTCCTTTTTTTGGAGCTTTGTCTTTATTTTTTGTAGTCAGACTCGTCTCAGGATTTAACTTTTTTCGATCAGCTAAAAATTTTTTTGCCTTAGTAGTAGTCCTTACCGTAAGTGCATTAGAAGTTGATTGAGCCGTTTGGCTTGGAGCTCTGCTTCCAGCCTGTGATGTAGGACTTTTAGATTTTCCAGACATAATTACTAAATTATAAATATATCACCTTTCTTATCCTCTATTTTTTCTTTTGTATTTCTCACTCTTTCAACCAAGTTTTCCATTTGATAAGTATTTTTGTACCCAGCATCAAATAGATCTTTCATTTCCCTAACCGCAGAAAGCAAGTTCATAGCTTCATAATCAGCTTTTCCCTTCTTCTCATCATCCAACTTGTCATAGATTTCTGTATTCAGAAGAGTTGAAGGTGTATGAAGTTCAATTTTACCGTCTTCAACCAATTGCATAACCAAATGTAAGAATTTGTCATTCTCATCTCCAACTCCAGAAGGATCTTCTAGAGGAGTATTTAGGTCCTTTTGTACTTGAGGATCCTTGTATACTGCTTTTTGTTGATTTTCGTCTTGGTTTGTATCCATAGTCGACTTGAATTATTCCCTAAATTATAGCAAAATTAAGCCAATAAATCAATCGTATGGACCTCACAACAGCTAAATCTAGAATTGAGAAATTAAGGGAGAAAATCAAGGATTTGAACTACAAATACTTCGTTTTAGACAAATCTGAGGTAAAGGAGTCAGTCAGAGATGCTTTAAAGCGTGAATTGATCGATCTAGA
>JAOZTS010000096.1 GCA_029939035.1 Candidatus Altimarinota bacterium
CAGTTTATATTGATTGCCTTTGTGGTTTTGCCACTTTTGCCAAATCAGTATTATGGGCCGTTTGATTTTTTTAATCCTTATGTTGTTTGGTTGATGGTTGTATTTATTTCTGCGATTTCGTTTGCGAGTTACACTGCGATAAAGATTTTTGGTACGAAAAGGGGAATTGGAATTACTGGGTTTTTGGCGGGGTTCATTTCGAGTACTGCTTTGACTTTGAGCTTTTCTGAGCAGAGCAAAAAGAATAAGAAAATTATAAATCCTTTTGTGTTGGCAATTGTTGTTGCGAGTAGTGCGATGTTCTTTAGAATTATTTTGGAAGTGAGTGTGTTGAGTCCAGGTTTGCTAAATAAATTATTGATTCCAATGATTACTATGGGTGTTGTCGGTATTTTATCTGTCGCATTCTTTTGGGTAAAAGAGGATAAGAGTTCTAAAAAATTAGAAGAAAAAATGACTAAACTTGAGAGTCCGTTTAGTTTAAAACCGGCTTTGAAGTTTGGTGCGTTTTTCGCACTTATTTCGCTTTTAACAAAGCTTGGGATTGAATATATGGGTGATAGTGGTCTTTATTTGACTAGTTTTGTTTCGGGGATAATGGATGTTGATGCGATCACGGTTAGTATTGCAGATGATTTTGTTTCGAATAAGGTAAGTGAGCTTTCTGCTGTTACTGCGATTACTATTGCTGCTATGACAAATACTTTCGTGAAGGGTGGAATTTTCTTATTCTTGGGTCATAGAAAAGTTGCTCTCAAAATAATCTCTGTATTTGCTCTAATTCTATTAGCTGGAGGGGCTTCGCTTGTTTTTGTTTATTGATTAAGATAATCTTATCGGGATGAAATCTTAATCTTATTTCCTATGAAAAAATCGATATTCTTTTTGCTTTGGATTTTTGTATTTTCCAATGTTGCTTTTGCGTCGACAGTGTATTTGCCGACCGATGACAGTAATGAATACTTACCAACTGTGAAGATTTTTGCTTATAGCATGGGGTATGATGGTGAGTTGGTGGCAGAGGCTTATGGCTCTGGGACCTTAATTGATTCGAAGGGAACTATTCTCACAAACAATCATGTGATTGAAAATTATTGGGATCCGTCATTGCCGAATGATGCATTTCAGATTTGTTTGACGAAAAGTGACGATCCGAATGAACCGATTTGTGAATTTACGGCATCTTTGATTACGAGAGATCCTGATAAAGATTTGGCATTATTGAAAATGGATAGCAAGGATGTGAGTGGGGATGCAGTAGTTTTTGATTTCTATTTGTCTTACAACAATGACAGTAGTTATGCGGTTGGGGATACAGTGACTGTTATTGGATATCCTGATACAGGAGGGCGAACTATTACATATACAAGTGGATTAATTAGCGGATTTTTGACTGAAGTAGGAGTGGAATATATAAAGACCGATGCTGATGTTTCTTTTGGTAATTCGGGAGGAACTGCTGTGGATGGGGATGGAAATTTTATCGGAGTTCCAACTTATGTGGTTGGAAGTTATTCATATGAAGTTCTTGGATATCTTTTTCCTGTAAATGAAGTTGTGGATTGGATTACCGATAACAAGAATGATGATGTTGTACGAAATGAGCTTGCTGATGGGGCTTTGAAAGACGCAATGATTGCTTCAATTGCAGCAAATAAAACAGGACTTTATGAAAATGACTATCCACCTTATGAGATTTCCATTGTTGATGGATGGAAATTTGGAAACAGTTTGGAAGGATCTTTTGATGGAGAGAATTACGGATCGTATTATGGGAGTTCTGATGTTGTGATTTATCCAACTGATAGAACTGATACTTCTCAACTTTATATTGAAGTTTCAGTGACTGATTATGCATATGAAGTGACTCTTGATGATGTTGAAAGCATTTTAGGAGACTATGCGGATGATGATGCAGTGTCTGGATATGAAAGGGTGAAGTTTAACGGGAAATATAACGCAGTGAAGGAAACTTATTCTTATTATGATTGGTGGTATTATCAAAATGTAAATACGGTTACTTATTATATTCCTTATGGGGACAAGGTGATAAATGTTCTTTATGGATATACTGATGAAGAAGAGGATATGGTTGATGAGGTTGAGGAAATTTTGGAGAGTTTTGAGGTAGATATGAGCAAGGTTGAGTCTAGTGTTGTGGATGTTGTGAAAAGTACGGATCCGCAGATAAAGATTACAAATACTCTTTCAGATGTTTATTTGTCGGATGATAGTTATGAATATGAAGGAACTTATTATTTTGGAGCCAGTTTTGGGAAGAAGGATGATTATGGTTTTTCAGTAACTATTTATTCAAATGAGCACTGGGACGATACTTATGTTGGAGATTTTGCAAAATATGAAGAAGAAACGTTGGCTGATGCATCAGAGTGGTATGAAATTGTTGCACAAGGAAGCCTCGAAATTGATGGACACCAAGGTTTTTATTACACAGATGAGTATGACGATGGTTATGGATACGAAACTCTTTACACAACGGTTTATGTAGAAGGTGACGATGATGTTTATTATTCGATTTACTATTCGGCAGAAGAAGATTCTTATAAAGATAATTTGGAAGAATTTAGAACAATTTTGAAGAGTATCGAATTGAGTAATGGTGGTGAGGGGAAATATATTGTCCCTAGTTTTTCTACTACTGCTTCTATCGGAGGAGTTTTGAATGATATTGATAATTATGTTTATGAAGACAGTGTTCGGAATTTGAATACTGAGGGAGCGTTTGGGGAAAATGTTGTGGCGAAGTTTAATCCGGCTGGCTCATTAACTCGTGAAGATTTTGTGATTTGGGCGGTTAGGACGTTGCAAGGAGATTCCGCGAGTGACTTTTATGATTTTGAGGAAACCTATGTAGGATGTGGAGAAGTTTGTTTTGCTGATTATGATTATAGCTCTGAAGACGACGTTTATATTGAGTTTGCTAGAAGTGCTGGAGCTATTGGAGGAAAGGTGAATGGTGATTTCTCACCGGATGCACAAGTTACATTGATGGCTGCGCTGAAGATTATTTTTGAATTGTATGATTATGATGTTTGGGATGCTCCTGATTTTGTTGCTTGGTATGTGCCGTATCTTCAACTTGGCTATAAAGAGGCTCTTATCCCATATGGGGTGGATAGCGCGTCGTATTTATTAACTAGGGGAGAAGGAGCTTATATCATCGATGGAGTGATGTATGACTATGGATATTACTATGATGATTATTGGTACTAGAGGCAACCCTAATGGGGTTTTGATGAGGTTTTATCTATTGAATTTCTGAGGAGCGAGGAGTAGTTGTGGATGTAGATATTTTTAATTTTCATTTCTATGTCTGATCAAGAATTAACTGTTCGGGGGTACAGTATAAAGCCTCGTACACGTGAAATTACTCCTAGAGAAAGGGATTATGGAGATGTTTGGACGAAGGGGCAGAGTCATTTGCTGGATTTGTCTTATAGTGAATTAGAGGAAAAGAACCTTGAAGTAAAAAAGGAGAGGTTGAGAGGAGCGACAAGTGGAAGTATGAGAGAGAAATTTCTATCTTATTTGAAAGAAGAGAAGGGGATTCGGGCTGTGACGGTTTGTTTTACGGATTTGGAGGGGCGTTTGCAGACTCTCGATTATGATAAGGAGTTTTTGATAGATTCAGAGGAAAATCTGACTTTTGATGGATCTTCTATTAAAGGTTTTACTCCACAAAATGAATCTGATTTGCGTTTGAAGATGGATTGGACAAGTTTTAGGTGGCTTCCCTCAGATCTTTTTGGAGCCGGGAAGGTGCTTTTGTTTGCGAATGTTTGTGATATAGATGGATCTTTGTATGTCTCTGATTTTAGATCAAAATTGTATGAACTTGGAAGTGAATTGCAGGAGAAGGGGATTGTGGTCAATGTTGCGCCTGAGGTTGAGGGATTTTTGTTTAAGGGTGCGAAAGCGGAGCAGGTGTTTGACGAGAAGACTGGATTTGAATTGGCAACTATGAGTGGGTATTTTAGTTCTTTACCACACGATGTTTTACGTATTTTTATTGATAAATTTGCGGGGGTTCAGAGAGCTTTTGGATTTCAGAATGAAAAGGATCATCCGGAAGTGGCACCTGCACAATTTGAGTTGAGTTATAGATATTCTGTTGCTTTGGATGCTGCCGATCAGATCCAGTTATACAAGCTACTTGCTCGTCAGGTTGCGACTTCGATGGATCTAACAGCTTCATTTTTGCCAAAACCTGTACAAAGTTTGAATGGAAGTGGTATGCATGTAAATCTTTCTTTATCGAAGGATGGTGTGAACATATTTTATGATGCAAATGGGGAAAGTAATTTGTCAGGAGTAGCGCATAAATTTATTGGAGGGGTGCTTTCTTATGCAAAAGATCTTTGTTTGGTAATGAATCCTTCTGTGAATTCTTATAGAAGGTTAGATCCTGCTTATGAAGT
>JAOZTS010000097.1 GCA_029939035.1 Candidatus Altimarinota bacterium
AAAAACTAATCCCAGACGAAAAAACCCGAGACCTAATTACTCAAAAATTATCAAAAATATGCTAGACGCAAAAAAACTAAAAGCTCAATTCCCAATCTTCAAGGACAAAACCTTGGTTTTCCTCGACAGTGCTGCAACAAGCCAAAAACCCAAGGTAGTAATCGACGCAATCACGAATTATTACGAGAATTTTAACGCAAATATTCACCGTGGAATCTATTCACTATCCGAAAAAGCCACACAAGTCTACGGCGAAACTCGAGAAACCGTAAGAAATTTCATAAACGCAAAACATACGAACGAAATAGTATTCACTAGAAACACAACCGAATCAATCAACCTAATCGCATACACCTGGGGAGAAAAGAACATCAAAGCCAATGATGAAATCATAGTCAGCGCACTCGAGCACCATTCAAACCTAGTGCCATGGCAAGAACTTTGCAAAAAGAAAAAAGCCAAACTAAAAGTCATTCCACTCAAACCAAACTACACTTTGGATATTCAAAAGTACGAAAAACTGCTGACAAATCGCACAAAACTGGTCTCGGTCACAGCAATGTCAAACGTCACAGGAACCATTACGCCACTCAAAAAAATCATCACCCTAGCCCACAAAAAGAAAGCACTAGTCCTAGTAGACGGAGCCCAAAGCGCAGCACACAGCGAATCCGACGTTCAAAAACTCAAATGCGACTTCTTCGTTTTCTCAGGACACAAGTGCCTCGGCCCAACCGGAGTCGGAATTCTCTACGCCAAAGAAGAAATTCTCAATGAAATGCCACCATTTCTCTTCGGTGGAGACATGATCGAAACAGTAAAACAACACAAATCTACCTTCGCCCCACTTCCAAACAAATTCGAAGCGGGAACACCAAGCATCGCTGAAGTTGTAGCCCTAAAACCAGCCCTCGAATTCCTCCAAAAAATAGGACTCAACAACATTTACAAACATGAACAAGAACTCAAAACCTATGCAATCCAGAAATTCAGTGCCTACCCAGAAGTCACACTCCACACTCCCCCGCCTACTCAATCCGCCTCAAATATATCTTTCACAATCAAAGGAATTCATCCACACGACATCGCCACAATCTTTGACAGCGAAAACGTCTGCATCCGAGCCGGCCACCACTGCGCACAACCACTCATAGAGTACCTCAACACACATTCAACGGCCAGAATGAGCTTTTACCTCTACAACACTAGAGAGGACGTCGATCGCGCTGAGAAAGCCTTAATAAAAACCCTAAAAACATTCAAATAACAACCACTAATGGATCTCTATTCAGAAATCATCCTCGACCACTTCAAAAACCCTAAAAACAAGGGCCGCATTCCCAAGCCAACAAAAAAAGCCGAATCCCACAACGCCTCATGTGGTGACAATCTCAAAATCTACCTCAAAATCTCCAAAGGAAAAATAACCGAAGCAAAATTCGATGGTGAAGGCTGCGCAATCTCCCAAGCCTCAGCCGACATGCTAACCGACAAAATCATCGGTCTCACAACCACCCAAATAAAAAAACTCACCCCAAAAGACATTTACAAAATGCTTGGAATCGAAATCTCCCCAGGCCGCACAAAATGCGCCCTCCTCAGTCTAGAAACCGCAAAAAAAGCCATTTCCCAAAAATAAAAAAGAGCCCAACCTCTTTGACACGCACCTTGTTTTGTGCTATAATTCTAGCAAATAAAAAGATAATTCCAGGCACTTCATGTCCAAAACTATCGCCAACACAACCAAACAAAATTTTCATATATAACTTATCAACAAGTTTTTTACTATTCCCTAACCAAAACAAAAATGGGAAAAACAAAAACAAAAAAAGGACTACTAATAGCTATTGCAGCTATTGCAGTTCTAAGTCTCGCAGTAATGATGGTGATACAACTATCACCAGAGGATCTACAGGCAAAGGTATCAAAAAACCTAAAGCCTGTTGTTGATCTTTCATATGTAGTTTCTGTAGGTGATTCTATCACTGCCGGATACCATATGGGACAACATGACGGGAGATACGGTACAGCAGCATCTGAAAACTTCACCACATATCTAACAGATCAAGCTGGAGTATCTTATGTTCAAACAATTATCGAAGAAGCATGTCTTGTTACAGGATGTACAGACCCTAGTGGTCTAATTCGTTTTAATGGAGACGTTCAATCTCAAAATTTAGCAGTCCCAGGTGCCTCACTCAACGATGCTTTAAACACAAAAGCTAATTTGGCACCAAATCTATTATGTACTTTAGGTCTATCTAGCGACCCTGATTGTAGTCAAATAGGTATTACTGAATTTATTTTAGGATATCCAGATGGTTACAATTGGAGTGCTTCTACTTTATATTGGGCTCACTTAGCTAGTAATGGATATATAGATCCAACTGATCCAGCTACATGGCCATCAAACCCGTTTGATGCTACCCAATGGCCAGTTGGAAAATCTCAAATCGAAACAGCTGAGCAATTAAATCCATCAACAGTTATCATATGGATTGGTAACAATGATGTCCTTGGTTATGCAACTGGTGGTGGTGAGCATGGACCAACTGAGCTTGCAGATGTTACCGAATTTGAAGCTAATTACAATGAATTAGTTGATCGTGCAAAAGCACTAAATCCTTCAGCAACTTTTGTAGCAAACATTCCAAGCATTACTTCTATTCCTCACTTCTTCACATTTGAAGAAACAGCAGCATTCGTAAATTTTGTATCAGAGGGTGCAATTCCTCTTCTTCCTCCTGAAACTATCGCAGGAGCATTAGGAGTAGCTCCTGATTCTCTAATTACACTTACAGCATTTAGTCCTCCTGCTGGGATGCCAAGTGTAACTGATATTCTAGGTGTAGTTCTTACTGGCGGAACAACTGATCCTCTGTATCCAGGATTCTATCTTGATGCTACAGAAATTGAAGCTATTGAATCTACAACAGATGCTCTAAATGAAATAATTAAAGATTCAACAAAGGCAGACAATTCAGTAAAACTACTTGATATCAATAAATTCTTTAATGAAGTTGTTGAAGATGGAGTTGCTATCAGTACAGAGTGGACTGCAACTTCAAATTACGGAGACGTTTTATTTGATGCTGACGGAGTTCACCCAAGTCCATTTGGTCACGCTCTAATTGCTAATGAAATTATAAAATTAATTAACAAAAATGGTCCAGCTGTGGCTATTCCAGAAATTGATCTTTATGAATTCGCAATAGATCATGGATACGATCCAGCTGATATTGGTGATCCAATTCCACCAAAAAATAGTAAGTTAAAGAAAACAACTGACATGCTATCTGGTAAAAAAGAATAATTAAATTTTCAGAAATCGTTAAAAGGCCCTCTGTAAAAAGAGGGTCTTTTTTTATACAAAAAACCAAACCCTACCACTCCTGCTTACTCAATTCGATTGTTCCCGCATCCGTATTCGTCATAGGGGCATAATTCGGAATATTTGTAACAGCAGTATAGTTGTAAGTAATTGCCATTGTATTACCCTCTACCAAGCCAAAAAAAGAGCCAGCAAAAGAAACTGTAGAGCCTAAATTTTCCCCAAATGTTGCTCCAGTCCCAGTAATATTTCCATCAACATAACCATCATCGTTTATCAATCCAGACAAAACCATATCACTAGTAGAATAACCAGATGGTAACGTTGTGTAAAAATTAGCACTCCCTGCAACCACACCTACTGAAACGTTTAAAGCCAAAGGAGCTGAAAACCCTCCAGATATAGTCCAAACTCCAGAATATTCACCATCATATTCTAGAAACTCCAATCCCTCTTCTGACAAATCCTCCTCGTTTTTATCTTCAACCTCTTCCCCGTCATCATCAGAAAATTCATCAAAGTTTTTATTCTTGTCCGTATCACATCCACTCGTAAAAAGTAAAAGGGCTAACATCGATAAAATAAATGTTTTTTTCATGATTTTTTGGTTATTCTGGCAGGCCCATCAGGATTTGAACCCGAACTCTTGGTTTTGGAGACCAATGTGCTACCATTAACACTATGGGCCTGTAATGTTTTTGCACGGCAAACTATAACAAAAGCGACGCACATGCGCCAACCAAATTAACTCAGATACTAGTTACCTTTCTTAGTATCTTTCCTTTTATGAACAACGTGCTGTCTGCACTTAGGACAAAACTTTTTAAGCTCCTTAACTATTTCGTCGCTTCTATTCTTAGGGTAATAACTTAAGTAATTTCCACGATTACAATCTTTGCAGAACCAAGTTGCATACTGACTTTTTCCTTTCGCCATACTTAATTTA
>JAOZTS010000098.1 GCA_029939035.1 Candidatus Altimarinota bacterium
AATTTTTCGATTTTATCCATCTATCTTTTTTATCGCATTTATCAAAACCTTCGTATCTATTCCCTTTTTAAAATGTAGTCCAAATTCTTTTTCGTTTTCGTAATATTCAATGTCGTTGTCTTCTATCATTCGCATAACTTTCATTTCTATCACTCCTTTGCCTTTATCTTTGATTACTATTGGAGTGTCTTTGCTGATTTTATACTTTTCACGAATAGATGATGGAATTGTAATTTGTCCTTTTATTGAGGGGATTGCTGTGTGTTTCATGTTTTTTAGAGATAGTATATATTCGGAATGTATACTATCGGAAAATTCGGTTTTCATCAAGACTTTGATTATTAGATTGTTGGAATGCTATCAGGTTAATATTAAATTTTCTTAAAAATATTTTAAAAAAATTGTGGGTGTGGTAGCCTTTTGGCATATGGTTAAATTAGAAATACAAACAGGTGAAAATAATTCGATTTTGCGGACGGAAAGTGTGCCGGTGAAGGCTTTTGATAAAGATTTGAAGAAGTTGGTGAAGGATATGAAAGAGACGATGTTAAAGGCAGATGGATTGGGATTGGCAGCACCGCAGGTTGGACATAATCTGCGGATGTTTGTTTTGATATTGGATTTTAAGGGGGAGGAGCAGCGTGTGATCGAGATGGTGAATCCTGTGATTTTGGAGCATGGCGAGGAGACTGGTGTGGCCGAGGAGGGGTGTTTGAGTCTGCCTGGGCTGTATGCGAAGGTGGAGCGGTGGAATAGGGTTATGGTTGAGTTTTATGATGTGGGCGGTGTCCGGCAAGTCCTGGAGCTCTTTGGGCTGGATGCGCGTGAAGTTCTGCATGAAAATGATCATTTGGATGGAGTTCTTTTTATAGATAGAGTGAAGGAACTGGAAGAGGAGGAAGAGGGGAATTTGGTTTTGTAGAATTTGGGAATAAAAAAAAGCCCGCCTTTTTAGGGGCGGGTTTTAAATTTCGGTTTATTTTGCAGCGTCGATCTCTTTTTTTCGATCTGCAATGAATTGTTTTAACGTTTTCTTTCCTAGCTTCTCCCATTCATCTGTAGCATCGCTCCATCCTTGTAATGCGTGAGGTGGTAATACACCAATTGCGAATTGAATACTATCTCCTTCATATCCGCCTTTAAATCCTATAACATTATCATCGTCTAACCAGTCTGTGTCATACCATGTGTTAGAAATCTTGAAGTCTATCCCCTTGTGTTTGAAAGTTGATTCAAGGTTTATTCCTCCGTATTTCTTGAGCTCTTCCAGAACTCCATCTTGTCTTGCTTTGATTTTTTCCTTTTGTTTATCTGTTACGGCTTTAACATCGTCCGCCTTTAGGTCTAGGTTTGTTTGGACGATTTTTTTCAAGTCGGTTTCGTTTGGTTTGTCTTTGATGTATTTGTCGTAATTGTCTTTGTAGAATTGTATTCTTGCGCCTTTATCTCCTCCTACTTTTTTGGCAGCAGCAGGGCGTTTTGCTTTGAGAGCAACCATGACCTTATCTAGTTTGATTCCGTGGCCTGAAGTTGCTAATCCTGCTTTTATTGCTTCTATAGTGATTCCGATCTTTGTGCTTCTTTTAAACAGGTCTAATTGTACATCGTAGAATTTCTGTCCATCTGCAACTATTTTGATTTTATCTTCTTGTCCTTTTGGGAATCTTTTAATCAGTTTTGCGGCTACACCTGGGTGTACATAGTCAGAATCTTTGAGAATTTCTGCAGCTTTTGTGTATTTTTTGTTCGCAATATATATCTCTGCTGCTTGCGATTGAGCCTTTCTCATGGTTGCTTCTGGGCTATCTATATACGCATATGCATCTGCAAGTTTTACTTTATCCACACCTTTTTGTCTTGCTGCTAAATTTAGTAATCTAAATTTTTCTTTTCCATCATCTGCTACTTCAGCAGCTTCGAAGTATTTTCCCTGAGTTTCAAGGAGCGTTACTTTGTCTTTTGCTTCGTCGAGGTCATCAGCTTCTATTCCTTTTAGGAATTCTGCTTTGTCTTTTGGGTTTTTTGATTGCTTTGCAGCTTTTACCATAATCGCAACATATGATTTTTTGGCTGCCTCATCTAATTCACTGACTCCTCCAGATTTTGCTACTGCTTCTTTTAATCCTTTTATAAATTTTGTGTCCAATTTCTTTTGGGTATCAAGCCAGTCTTTTGCTTCTGTAACTAATTCGTTCGCGTCACAACCAACTCCAATTTTACATTGACCCTTTTCTATACTTACTCTTATTAATTTTGCTTTTATGATTAATTCTTTTTCCGCGTCAGTCTTGGCTTTTGCCAGTTTTTTCTTTGCTAGTTTTGTTAGTACATCAGACTCATCCAGTTCTCCTTCAAATTTACCGGCTTTTCTAGGATTTGTTTTGTTGAGAATTTGGATCTGTTTGTAATAACCTTCGATTATTTGCAGTTTGACTGCTGGAGGCGTGTCGTCTTCGATCGCATCAAATGCTTCTTTATATTTATCTAATTTTGCCTTGCTAGCTGCTAATTGAGCTTCGAGGAGACTTTTTTCAGAACCGTCATCCATATTGTCTATTACTTCCTGCGTTTCTGCTTTGATTCCAAATGCTTTATAAATTTTTGTCTGTTGGGATTCTGTTAGTGGTCCATTTTCTTTTTTGGCTAATTCTAACAACTTCTCCTGTCCTATCACCGCGGCGTTTGCAATAAGATAATTTAGATCTTTTGGTGAAGGTGCTTTATCAGATTCAAATACGGCTATATATTTCTGCCGAGCTTTATGGAGAAGAACTCTATCTGACCTATTTACTTCTCCCCCCCCCTCATAGGATAATTTTACTTTCAATTTTTTGAGCTTTTTAATAAAAGCGTTTCTAGTTCTTTCCTTTCCTGTGAAATCACTAAAATCATCTGATATTAACTCCTTTATTGCTAATAATTTCTCATTGAGTTCATATTTGCCCTTTATAATGTCGAGTCTAGCCTGAGCTCTTTTTGCTGATGAATCAATCTTTGCGTACTTTGCATCAAATTTTTTGACTGCTTCGTCTATCCTGATTCCAACTATTTTTGCTGTGTGATCTTTACTACCTTTCAGAGCTTTTGCAATCTTTTTTGCTACTTCTATATTTGTATCTTCTATTTCTGGCACTCTTCCCTTAAGGATCAATAGTGCTTCTAAATATTTTAATGTTTCAGCCGGATATTGTGTATCTTTTTCAATGCCTGTATTCAAAATATTTACTCCAGCTACGTTCTCATTAGTGTATTTAGCCCAAATACCTGGGTTTTTAGGAATACTTCTTTTTGATAATTTTGGCGTTTTGTATAAAAGTTCGTAGGCTTTCTTGAATGAAGCATTGCTATGATGTGCATTGTCCAGAGCAATATGAGCCTTTAATATTGAGACTGCTTTTCCAGGTTTCTTTTTTTCAATTTCTGCATAATTTTTGACCACAAATTGCATGGCTTTGACCTTGAGTAAATTCCCCTTGTATGCAGCAATTAAGGCTATGTTTAGATCTTTTTTACTTGCATCTGTGTGAAAGTACTTATCATCTATACTTAAATACTCCCTTAGAAGTTTTTGGTTGGTTTGATTTGCTTTTACACTTAATAAATCTTGTACGATCTTTACTTCGCCAATTTCATATTCTAGGAGAGCATCCAGAAGTTTCCCTGATAAGTGATTTCCTCCGTTGATTGTTTTAAATTTGTCATATCCGCTTTGGTCGCTTACGCTACCTGATGGCCAATCTTCTATAATCTTTGGTAGTGCTCCTTTTAGAATACTTAATTGGTCTGCGTTTATTTTATTTACATCAGTAGCATTTTCCATTTGGAATAAACATGCTGCAATTAATCCAATATTTAATGTCTTTTCTTTTGCTAATTCCTCCAAAGCCACATGGTATTCTCCTTTTTTTATTGCAGTTTCGATCTTGTTTTTTGCTGTGATTTCTGAAATGTCTAACCCAGCGTTTAATGCTTGTTTTAGTGTCTCTGGAGTGGTGTTTTTTAACAAGCTAGATACGTCATCTGTTGTTTGAGCAGTGATACTGATTCCACTGCCAAAAATGTATTGGATTTCTATGGTTTCATCTCCGCTTCCTAATGTTCTTGTTATTGATTTATTACCATAGCTATATGAATACTCAGACGGTTCGTCTTTTAGCCATGAGACTTTTGTATATTTTTTCATGAATTCTTTTGTTGGGATTTCTTTCCCTACATAGATCATGAATTCTGGTTTGTTAAGAA
>JAOZTS010000099.1 GCA_029939035.1 Candidatus Altimarinota bacterium
CCTGCTTCGATTATAGATTTTACCTTTTTTCCAAGTTCACTGTCTTCTGTAGCTAATTTTCGTAGTTCTCCTCCTGTTTCAAATACTTTCATTCCGTATTTAGCTGCTACTTGTTTGCCAAGAGTACCTTTTCCGGCACCTTGCATACCAAAGAAAATGAGATCCATGATTATTTAGGTTAGTTTTAGTAAAACTTTTTGTAATCGTGCATTACTAATTGTGCATTCACTTGTCGGATGAGTTCTAATACTACTCCCACAATGATTATGATTCCTGCTCCTGAGATTAGTAGTGGAACTGAACCGATTCCTGAAGTTTGGAATACGAAATTGATTGCGATAGGGGAGATAGCTATGAGCGCCAAGAATAGTGCTCCGAAGAATGTTAATCTGCTTGAAATTTTTGCTATATAGTCTGTTGTTTGCGTTCCTGGTCTAATACCAGGGATGTATCCTCCTCTTTTCTGAATGTTTTCAGCTATTTGTTGAGGATTGAATGTGATTGATACGTAGAAATATGTGAATGCTATTACGAGTAAGAAATACATTCCTAAATACGGAAGTGTATTTGGTTGAAATAGTGTTGTCATTGAGCTTCCTAGGCCTTGTAACCATGCAGATTTTGCATTTACAAAGAATTGTCCAAGGATTCCAGGGAAACTGACAAGAGCTACGGCAAAGATGATTGGGATCATTCCTGCCTGGTTGATTTTGATTGGCAAGAATGCTTGATCACTACGCGCACGTATTCCTCGGCCGGCGTATGTAATTGGAATTCTCCGTTGGCCTTCGTTTACTAATATTACTATTGTTACAAGTATTACTGTGATTAGTACTACTGCTATAAATGGAATTAGTTTGCTTTCGTCTTCTTGAGCCAGGAATAGTCCTTGTCCAACCATTTGAGGCACGCTCGCTATGATGCTGGCAAAGATTATGAGTGAGATTCCATTTCCGATTCCTTTTTCTGTTATTTGTTCACCAAGCCAGACGAGTAGGACTGTTCCGGCTGTTATTGTAAGCATTATTGGTAGTATAACTGCTGGATCCGCTGTATCGATGACCGGAACAGAAGTTTGAGTTTGTGAATTGAGCAAGATGATCATTCCATAAGATTGGAAGAATGCTAATGGGAATGTGAGCCATCTTGTGTATGAATTGATTTTCTGTCTTCCGCTTTCTCCCTCTTTTGATAGGTTTTCTAGCTTTGGAACTATTACTGTTAATAGTTGCATGATGATAGAGGCATTGATGTAGGGAGAAATTCCCATCAATACGATGGAGAAGTTCTCGGTGCTTCCACCTGTTAGCAAACTGAACATTTGTAGTAGTTCGTTTTTGCCTGAAATATCTTGTAGTGCCTCAATATTCGCTCCCGGTACTGTGATATGTGCAATGAATCTATATAAAACAATGATCGCTAATGTGAAAAGGATCTTAAATCTTAGATCTTTTGAATTCCAAATTTGTTTTAGATATGTGAACATTAGGTTTTAGGATTATTTTTCAGTTTTTTCTGCTTTTTCTTCCTTTTCTTCCTTTGGTTTAGCTTCTTTTCTAGGTTTTGGAAGAATAACTTTTCCTTTTTTAGATTCTACAGCTTTTATAGCTGAAGCAGAAGCTTTATCAACTTCTATTGTTAATTCTTTTTCCAGTTCTCCTTTTCCTCCTAGTAATTTTACTGGTTTAGTTTTCTTTGAAACTAGATTCTTGGCTAACAGATCTTCTTTTTTCACTGTTGCTCCTGAGTCGAATATGTTTAGGTCTCCAACGTTTACTGCTTGGTATTCAACGTAGTTTGGATTTTTGAAACCTTTAAGTTTTGGCATTCTTCGAAGATAAGGAGTTTGTCCTCCTTCGAATCCTGGTCTTCTTTTCCCTCCTGAACGAGCACTCTGTCCGTTCATTCCTCTTCCACTATATGTTCCAGCTCCTGATCCGTTTCCACGACCAACTTTCTTTCTAGTTTTATTAGCTCTGCTCTTTAAATCTGTTAATGGCATTATTCTTTTTGGTTAGATTTCTTTTCTTCTTTCTTTTCAGTCTTTGCTTCAGGTTTGTTCTCTTCAGGCTTTTTTGGCTCTTCTTTTTGCTTATCTTCTTTTTTGTCGTCTTTCTTTGGAGCTGGTGCTGGTTTAGCTTTTGCCTTCTCTTTTGCCTTTGCTTGTGCTGCTTCTCTTGATTTTGCAGCTGCCGCTGCTTTCTTTTCCATAAATGGAGTTTTTCGTAGTTTTCCTAAAGCTTCAAAGATTCCTTTTGTATTATTTACTTTGTTTGTTGTTCCGTATGATTTGCTTAGAATGTCTTTTACTCCAGTTAGTTCTAATACCTTACGAATTGTTCCTCCTGCGATGATACCTGTACCTGGAGCTGCAGGGAGAAGCAAGATTATAGATGATTTGTACTTGTTTTTGATGTCGTGTGGGATTGTAGATCCATCCAATACAACTGTAATCATGCATTTTTTCGCTTTTGCTATCGCTTTTTGAATTGCTCCTGTTACTTCATTTGATTTTCCAACACCAATTCCAACTTTTCCTTTCTTGTTACCAATTACAACAGTTGCTCTGAATCGGAGTCTTCGTCCACCTTTAACTACTTTTGTAACTCTATCGATTTGAATTACTTGCTCTTCGAACTCTTTTGGTTCTCTCATGTGTGGTCTCCTTTTTTTGAAGTCTCTTTTTTGCATGTTAATTTATTTGATTAAAGTTTAAGTCCGCCTTCTCTTGCACCCTCTGCAACGGCTTTAGTTCTACCATGATATTTGTATCCATTTCTGTCGAATACTACTTCTTTGATTTTTTGTTCTGATGCTTTTTTGGCTAGTTCAAGCCCTATGTCTTTTGCTTTTTCACTTTTAGTCCCTTTCCCTTTTGCTTTCATGTCTGAGACAGTTAGTAGAGTTTTATTATTTTCGTCATCTACTAATTGTGCATATGTATGCATCAAACTTCTGAATACAACTAATCTTGGTCTTTTTGCTGTACCTTTAATTTTACTACGAATTCGTATTTTTCTTCTAGCTCTCAATGTGTCTTTTGTTGTTGGCATTATATTAGTTAGTTAATGTTTTGGGATAATGAGCTCGCGTTCGCTCGCGCTATGCTCACCTTAGTTCGCAGCCGCAACGCTTCGCTTATGCGGTTCCTGCACCTGCTGCTTTACCAGCTTTTCTTGCTACGTATTCATCGATATATTTGATTCCTTTTCCTTTGTATGGTTCTGGTTTTTTGTATGATCTTACTTTTGCTGCTGCTTCTCCTACTATTTGTTTGTCGATTCCTCTTACAAATATGATGTTTTTCTTATCTTTATCCATTACGAATTCGATTCCTTCTGGTGCTTTGTATTCGATTGGGTGAGAGAATCCGAGGCTTAGCGTGATTTTATTTCCGCTTGCTTGAGCTCTGTACCCAACTCCTACAATTTCGAGTTGTTTTTCAAATCCTTTTGTTACTCCTTCTACCATGTTTGCAATGAGGCTTCGTGTTAGCCCGTGCAGTGCTTTGTTTTCTTTTTGATCGTCTGGTCTAGTTACAATAATTTGATTTTCTATAAGTTCAATTTTCATGTTTGGGTGACAATCTCTCTTTAATTCTCCTTTAGATCCTTTAACAGTGATGTGTGACCCGTTTATTTCAACGGTTACTCCTGTTGGGACGTCTACTGGTTGTTTTCCGATTCGTGACATGATTAATAAATTTCACATAATAATTCTCCCCCTAGATTTTGCTTATTAGCTTCAAGATTTGTCATTACTCCTTTTGATGTTGAGATAATTGTTATCCCAAGTCCGCTTTTTATAATTTTTAGGTCTTCTTTTTTAATATAAATTCTTTGTCCCGGTTTGCTTACTCTCTTTAGAGTGATGTCTGATTTGTCTTCATTCAATGTTATAAGTATAGATTTAAAATTTTTCTTATCAGTTTCGATTTTATAATCAGAGATGAAACTTTTCTCTTTTAGCACTTTCAAAATGCTTTCTTTTACCTTCGAGTGAGGTACATGCGTAGTTGCATGATGCACACGTGAAGCATTTCTTATCCTAGTTAGTAGATCTGCGATTGGATCAGTATTCATAATTGTTGTTGTTTACCAAGATGATTTTTTTACTCCCATTATTTTTCCTTGACTTGCCAGTTCTCTGAAGCAAATTCTGCAAACTCCAAATTTTCTCATATATCCGTGAATTTTTCCGCATAATTCACATCTGTTG
>JAOZTS010000018.1 GCA_029939035.1 Candidatus Altimarinota bacterium
AGATGATCTTGAATTGCCAATTATATATATGCCGTTTACTGATGTGGATTTCGATCATGAATATTTTGATTCTATTGCTTATGTAAAAAATGAGGGAATTGTAAATGGTTATGAAGATGGTACTTACAAACCTTCTAGAGAAATAAATAGAGCGGAATTTACAAAAATTATTATCGAGGCGACTTATGAAGACTCAGAAATTGATAATTGTACTGCTTCAAAAGACTTTTCTGATGTAAAAACTGTAGATTGGTATGCGAAATATGTTTGTGTCGCTGCGAATAACGGGATTATCGATGGATATGATGATGGAACTTTCAAAGGAAATGACAAAATCAATTTTGTAGAGGCTGCAAAGATTATAGTTACTGGATTTGATTTGGATTACGTAGAGGGCGATGATTGGTATGAAGGGTATGTGAATGTTCTTCAAGATAACAATTCTATTCCGTCTGCGATTACTGCACTTAGTCAGCAGATTACTCGTGGAGAAATGGCTGAAATGATTTGGAGAATTAGTAAAGATATTACTGACAAGTCTTCTCCGATTTTAATTACTGAGGCGGTTGAAGCGGTTGAGGCACCAGAACCTGTTGAGTCAATTAAACCTGATAGTTCTGATTATCCTGGATGGGTGACTTATGATGCTGATGGTTTTGGATTTTATCATCCAGATTGGTATATAGGTGAAAAGTGGGGTTATGATACTTTGAGTCCTGAGTATGATTTTATTTTTGGTGATAAAGAGGGTGTAGATGCTTATGTGCATGCTTATACAAAGGCTGGTTCTGATTTGAATACTTCAGTTTGGTTCGAGCATCCGTTTGTAGATTCCGAGAATTTGACTATCAATGGGTTGGAAGCTTTGATGAGACATTATAGAGCTCCACGAGGAACTGTTGTGAATGGTCGAACTACTGGAGAGGATGAAAATATTTATGTTTATACTTATGTGATCGATGGAAAAATAGCGGTTTTGCAATATTTCAATGCATACGGTACGGAAAACAAGAATGCAGATATTTTCTTTGACATGGCTGAAAGTGTTTATCAAGACTAGATATGCTGTACGAAACTAAATTTTTAGTATCCTTGGGAACTACATTAGCTATCGAAATTCCTCTCGTGGCTCTGATAATGCGATATGTTATCAGACTGCGGGAGGTTTCTTTTTGGAAAGTTTTGTTTGTCGCTTTTTTGGCTTCTACAGTGACTTTACCGTATTTGTGGTTTGTGATTTCTCCGTATGTTGATGCGAGATTTTATTTGTTGGTGGGGGAGTCGTTTGTGGTTATTTTTGAAATGATTATTTTTTGGTTGTTGCTTGGAGTGAGGATCCACAAAGCCTTTGCAGTTTCTTTGGCTGTGAATGTTGCTTCGTATTATTTGGGAGGGTTGTTGTTGAAATTATTGTGAAGTGGTATAATCCTTTCCGGATTAATTTTTTGATATGAAACTGAGAATTTTGGTGATGTTGGTGGCAGTGATGGTAACGCTTACTTCTTGTAGTTTGCTTGGTAAGAGCTATGAAGACGTTGAGGCTTTGTATTTCACAAAAGATAGTGTTGTTCTTTCGGTTGTTCCGGATCATGAACTTCGAACTTTGGCTATTACATACGATGAAAACAATACTGGTGTGATTGGTGGAGATTTCTTCGACAGAGCTGAAGAGATTTTGGGAGCTTTTGATGGATATCCAATTAATGTCGAGGACAAGGAGGGAACGTTTATTTTTTCTATTGAAATGAATGATGGCGAAACAAAAAAGCATATTTTCGATATGGCTGATGTTTCTGAGGAATTTGGGCTTTTAGAAAACTTCTATTCTGATGTTTCGGAATTATTTTCAGAAGACATATACTAAAAACATTTTGATTTTTCGGGTTTTTCTTTGTAGAATCCATAAAGTTAATAACTAATTTTATTTCTATGGACTATTCATTGTTACTAGCACTTGTTGCTGTGTTGTCTTTGGTAGTGGCTCTGCTTTTCGCTAGGCTTGTTATTAGAAAGCCTGAGGGGGAAGAGAAGATGTCAGAACTGGCTGAACAAATACACAAGGGAGCTATGGCGTTTTTGAAACGCGAATACAGAGTGATTGCGATATTCGTAGTTGTTTTGTCTATTATTTTGTTTATCTTCCTTGATAATAAGGAGACAGCAAATGTGAACGAAGGTTTACTAACTTCGGCTTCATTTATCTATGGTGCATTCAGTAGTGCATTAGCTGGATTTTTTGGTATGAAAATTGCCACAAAAGCTAATGTAAGAACTGCAAATGCGGCAAGAACAAGCCTAGGAAAAGCCTTGATAATAGCGTTCCGATCTGGAGCTGTTATGGGACTTGGAGTTGTAGGACTTGGTTTACTTGGACTATCAGTATTATTCTTTATCTACTTCAACTTGATGTCACTTCCAACAGACATTGTGTTGAATGTAATAACCGGTTTTGGACTTGGTGCTTCATCTATAGCGCTTTTCTCTCGTGTTGGAGGAGGAATATTTACAAAAGCTGCGGATGTTGGTGCTGATTTAGTAGGAAAAGTTGAAGCTGGAATTCCAGAAGACGATCCTAGAAATCCTGCTGTAATTGCCGACAACGTTGGTGATAATGTAGGTGATGTAGCGGGAATGGGTGCTGATCTATTCGAATCATATGTTGGTTCAATCATTTCAGCGATGATTCTTGGTTCATTAGCATTTGGTATGAATGGAGTTTATTTACCTATGATGCTCGCTGGAGCAGGTATTCTTTGTTCTATACTTGGTACATTCTTGGTTCGCGTGGGCAAAAGTGGAAGTATCCACGGAGCGCTCAAGAATGGTCTTTGGGGAGCTTCTGTACTTATGGTGATTGCGGCATTCTTTTTGATAAAATTCTTCATGGGAGCTGATGCTTATATTGGAGTATTTATCGCTATGGTAAGTGGACTTGCAGTTGGAATTATTATTGGATTAATTACTGAATACTATACTTCTGAGCACTACAGCCCGGTAAAAAACCTGGCAGAAACTTCAAAAACTGGTTCTGCGACAAATATTATCCAAGGTTTAGCAATTGGTTATAAATCAACTACACTTCCTGTGATCTTTATTTGTGTGGCGATTTTTGTTGCTTACAGATATGCGGGACTTTATGGAATTGCGATCTCAGCTGTTGGAATGCTTTCAACACTTGGAATCTCATTAGCTATCGACGCTTATGGACCTGTAGCTGATAATGCTGGAGGAATTGCGGAAATGGCTCATTTGGGAGAAGACGTACGAAAGAGAACAGATGCACTAGATTCAGCAGGAAATACAACTGCTGCTATTGGAAAAGGATTCGCTATCGGATCTGCTGCACTTACTGCTTTGGCTTTGTTTGCTGCTTATACTCAGGCTGCAGGTTTGACTAGTATTGATATTATGAATCCAGTTGTGATAATTGGATTATTGATTGGAGCAATGCTTCCTTTCTTGTTCTCAGCTATGACAATGCAAGCTGTTGGACGTGCTGCATTTGCAATGATTGAAGAGGTAAGAAAACAGTTTAGAGAGATCGAAGGCTTGATGGAAGGAAAAGCAACAGGAGACAGCGAGAAATGTGTAGATATTTCTACTAAAGCTGCAATTCGTGAAATGATACTTCCTGGATTGATGGCTGTTTTCGTTCCTATTTTAATGGGTTACTTCTTTGGTTCTGCTGCACTTGGAGGATTATTGGCTGGAGCTTTGGTTTCAGGTGTAATGCTTGCTATTTCTATGGCAAATTCAGGTGGAGCTTGGGACAATGCGAAAAAATATATTGAAAGTGGTCAACATGGTGGAAAAGGATCTGATACTCACAAAGCTGCGGTTGTAGGAGATACAGTTGGAGATCCATTCAAAGACACATCTGGACCAAGTATTAACATCCTGATTAAATTGATGACTGTCGTGTCATTGATTTTCGCATCAGTATTCACAGTTAATGGAATATTCTAAACCAAAATTTTGGAGCAATCTGGTTTCTGTACTGAAACTCGATAAAGAGGCAATGCTGAGAGTAGCAAAGGATACCAATGCTACTCTCTGGGGGGCGTTGATACTCTTTGGAGCACCAATTGTGAACTTGATATTGGCTTCGTTTACCTTTTCTTCTGGATTTGGAGTCATGTTCTCTCGGGTTATGTTTTGGCCGATGCTCATCCCTGTTGTATCAATTTTTTGTACAATCTTGTTGATGAACTTTATAGCGATTCGGTTTTTTGGTGGGAAGGGGAGTAGTGTTGGTTTTTTTAGAACGGTCTCGTATTCTGCTGTGATTTTCTGGATCAGTATTATTCCTTATGTTTTGTCTATTATCGGGATTATAGAGCCAGTTGGTTTCTATAATTTGATTTGGCTTGTGGGTGTGATGTGGATTGCTGTGGTTTCGTATTATATGCTGATGGAGCATCACAAATTGGATCCAAAAGACGCTGGAACGGTAGTAGCTTTTGGAATAATCGGATATTTTTTGCTGAGAAACGTTTTAGGACAGTTTTTGGTGGGGGATTATTATAGATGGTTCTAAATAGGGTATTGGGTTCCAAAAAACGCTGTTTTCTGCTATAATGTAAGGAAATATTAACGTTTCTGTATGCCAAATAATGGTAGCTCAAAGCAAAATAGTGATGACTTTTCTAGCGAAAATGTCGAGAGAGACAGAACTCCTAAGAAAAACAGAGAAAATTCGGCAAAAAAGAAAATGGAAAAGATTAATAAAGAAGTCTCAAAAGATAAAAGAGACGATTTTAAACAAGAAGTTTCTAAAAAGAAAAGAAGGCGAAGACGACCTAGAAAAAAGAAGGAAAATGTTGAGCAAAAGCCAGAAGAGCTTAAGGAGGCACAAAAGCCTCAAGATGAAGATGTTTTTAAGCCGGAGGCTGTTGAAGAGCCGGAAGTGGCTGAGGAATCTGTGGTTGAAGAACCATTAAAGCCAGATGAGGTTCCACCAGAGATGCCGGAAGCGCCGGTTGAGGCGGTAAATCCCTTTGAAGCTCAAGATGATTCTGCGCTTCCTACTCCTGATCATGAAGAAAGATTTCAGAAAAATGAAGAGCTGGATGAGGAGCAGCCTGAAGAAGTTGCTGAGACAGTGGTAGAAGATGTAGAGCAAACTCCAATTAATCCTTTTGAGGCGGAGCCGCCGGTTTCAACAATTGAAAAGAAAGCTTTGGATGATAAACCGCTTGATCGTAAAGATCAGCACGTTGAAACTGAAAAACCAGAACAGACTGAAGCTCCAACACCTGAAACTGTTGAACACTCTGTTGAAGAAGTAGATCAAAACTCAGAACAGATGAGCGAGCAGGGTGCTGCAAATGAGGCTGAAGCTGCGGATGTTGCAGAACAGGCTAAGGAACAGGCTGTTGTTGCAGAAGTTGTTGAGGCGAAGCCTGAGCAACCTTTGGAAGGTGTTGTTCAACCAGCTGATGGAGATGAGGCACCAGATCCAGGAGAAGAAGCTGATGAACTGAAGGAAGAGCTTTGGGATATTTTGGCCCAGGCTGGAATTACAAAGAAAAAACTTATTACAATCTTATTGATAATCGTATTTGGAGTTTTATTTCTCTGGTTTGGAGGATTGAAACTCTTTGGTATTGGTGATGAGGGTGGAGTTAAGGAGGTAGTTGAAGAAAGTGATGGTGGTGGAGAGATTTTACTCGCTACGACCCGAGAGGGTGATGTTTCTGGAATTGTTTCTTCTTATGTTTTTGGTCTTGAATTTGAAGTTCCGAAAACTCCAATTTTGGCTGTTCCTATAGGTAAAAGTGGGGCTATGGCTGGAGTTGATGCGGCGCTTTATTTTGGTGAGGGAGAGAGTAATTTTGAAAATAGATATATTTACTACGTGGATCTTTTGAGAAAGATGGATAGCATTTATAGTACAGATGTTTATTCGTTGATTGATCTGGCTGTTGATAGAAGAGCTGCTTTGACTGAGCACATTAACGAGTTGGATGCGATTATTCAGGAGGCGGACAATGTTTATTATGAAATTAGATCTCGTTTGGATGGGTTTGATAAGGAATATGAAGTTCTTGCTATAGAGCGAGAGACATTAGAAGAGCAGTATTTTGTGGCTACAGAGGAGTTAATGCCGAGAAGTTCGAATGATTATTTGGAATCATTTATTGATGTTCAGCATGATTCAAATGAGTTGAAGGCTTATTATAACGCATATAGAATTGTTCTTGATTACTTGATTGCTTATTTAGATCTTCTAGAGCCAAGATATCAGGATATAGTTGCAAATACTGAAGCTATAGTTAAAGGTATTCGTGTGTTTGATGTTCCGGCATCTGATATCGACGCGATTTTGTCTATAGAAGGGGAACTTTAGTGGTTTTATTTACGTTTTTCTGACATAATGTGTTTCTTATGGAACACAAAATTTTAGACAAAATTAGGGTGTACAATAAAAGCTTTGATGAGAAGAAAGCGCAGGGAGCTTTGGACCTAATTCGCAATAGTGGAGTTGATACTATTGAGGAACATCCGTCGTATGTGGACATGATTGATTCTCTGATCCCTCTGCGGCCTGATGATGATACGCTTATTGCGGCTCTTTTGCATAGAGTTTACGAGAATGACTTGGTTGATGAGCAGATTATTGAGGATGTTTGTGGAATTGGTGTTCTTGGGATTTTGTCTGGAGTGAGAAAATTAGAATCTTTGATTTATGTGGAAAATGATAGAGCTTCTCAGGTGGAAAACTTGAGAAAGATGATTTTGGTGATGGCGAAGGATATCAGGGTTATTTTGGTTGCTTTGACGTGTCGTCTTTACAAGATGCGGAAGTTGGAAAACTTTACGCATAAGGATGGAATCAGATCGTATAGTGCAGAAACTTTGAATGTATACGTTCCGGTTTGTGCAAGGCTTGGAATTTATACTTTTAAAAGTAAACTTGAGGATTTAGCTTTTAAATACTTGTTTGCTGAAGATTATGATGATATCGATGATCAGTTGGACAAGCTTAGGGCTAGTTGTCACTTGTCGATCGCTTATATCAAGGAGAGGTTGGAGAGTTTTCTTGAAGCTCGTGGAATTGAAGCGGAGATTTCTGGAAGAATCAAAAATCATTATAGTATTTATAGAAAATTAATGCGGAAGGCTCAAAACTCGGTTAATGATTTGGATGATATCTTTGCGATGAGGATTGTTTTGCCTGCAAAGAAAACAGATACTGATGATGAAATTATAGATCATTTATATTCGGTTCTTGGACTTGTGCATGGCGAATGGAAGCCAATTTCAAGAAGATTCAAGGATTATTTAGCTGTTCCAAAGCCAAATGGTTATAGGAGTTTGCATACAGTTGTTTTGGGAATTGCTCCGAAAGATATGGATCAACCTGTTGAAATTCAGATAAGAGATGTTGATATGCATCGTGAGGCTGAATATGGTATTGCGTCGCACTGGTTTTACAAAGAATCTGGAGGTAGAAGTGTCGATGTTCATTCTCAGGAGGAATTAATACGTGGTTTGGAGGGAATTAGGAGCGAATTTGATTTGGAGTATGATGTGTTGAAAGAAGTTGAGATGAATTTGTTTAAGGATCGAATTTTTGTTCTGACTCCTCGTGGTGAGGTGAAGGAATTGAATGCAGAGGCAAATGTTATTGATTTTGCATATTGTGTTCACACAGATATTGGGAATAAATGTGTGATGGCAAAGGTTAATGGGAAAATTGTCCCTCTGGGTCATGAATTACAAAATAATGATGTGGTAGAAATTATTACCAGAAAGGATGCAAAGCCTAGGTTGAGGTGGCTTTCTATGGTGAAGACGAATCAGGCGAAAACAAAGATCAAGTCATGGTTTAGTTCGCAAAATAAGGAAAATAATGTGAAAGAGGGGCGGAATTTGTTGAATGCTCAACTTGAAAGACTTGGCAAGGCGAAGCTAGACCAGAGGTATTCTGTACTAAAAAGTTATTCAAAGAGGGCTTTGACTTTGTCGCAGAGAGAAAGTTTGATAGAAGAGGTTGGAAATGGTGCGAAAATGGCAAGTGATATCATTCGAAAAGTTTTTCCTTATAAAAAATCTGTTATTGATAGAGTTGTGAGGCCGCGTCGTGGCAAGAAGTTTGTGAGCTTGAGCGAGCAGTCTCTTTTGGAGGATCAGATTTTGGTTGGAGGTGAGGATGGATTGCCATTAAAGATTGCATCTTGTTGTAAACCAAAATTTAGAGATAAGGTTGTTGGGTATGTGACTCGTGGTCAAAGTATTACTATTCATAAGCAAACTTGTACGATGTTGGATTCGTTGAAGAGTGAGAGAATTATCTTTGCTGATTGGAAGGGTGCTGCTAATGATAAAAGGAAGTATTTGGTTGGTATAAATGTAAAGGCTGTGACTCGTGTGGGATTGATGAGTGATCTTACTTCTATTATTTCAGATTTTGATATTTTGATTAGAGATGTTTCGATAAAGAGGGCTCGGAATAGTGTGAGTGAGCAGTTTTTCTTACTTGAATTTGATGAACTTGATGTTTTTGATAGGCTGATGGACAAGATTGAGGATATTAAAGGTGTTTTGAAGGTTGCGAAGGATGATCGAACTAAAAAAGGGAAGGCATAAATCCAATTTCTTTTTCTATTAATGAGGCTGTTATTTGTTGAATTTTTTCTTTTTCTGCTTTGGTTAATGAAATTTTTTCGATTTCTGAAAATGGCTTCTCTTTGATGAAATTCAGGAATTTAACGTACTTTTCTTCGAGTGAAACTTTGGTTTCTCTGAAATCTGGGATGACACCGAGTTTGTCGAGTATTTTTATCATGTAAGCTGTGAAAATTAGCGATTTTTTTCTTGAGGATTTTAGATTTTCGAGCGCTGTGTTGATAAGTGGTTCAAGTTCTTCTACTTGTTGATTTTCAAAAATGATTTTGTTGGAAATTTCTGCTATTTGAAGTGCGTGCGAGATGGTTGAGAAGCACTTTCTTTTTCTGAAGTGTGATTTGTCTGTTGTGATGTCGGTTAGGATGACGTTTTTTGGTCCAAAGTATAAATTTGCAGTGCAAATATTGAGAGTTTCGAGGTGTCCTGTGAATTTGCTTGTGATTGAGCGTGATCCTTTCGCTATGGCTTTAATTTTTCCATGTTCATCGCTGTACAAAAAGACTAACTTGTCTTTTTCAAAGAAGTTTTTGTGTCCCAGGATGATGAATTTGGCTGTTAATGTTTTCCTCATTAATCCTCGAGTAGAGATTTTCCCAAATATTCGTGAACTGCAACCATTGAACTAAATACGCTCAATATTACGGCTGCACCAAGCTCTATTAGGAATATCTTGTAAAATTCAATTCCGGAGTAATAACTCCATAGGCTTGTTTCTGAAATTTGAATATTTTTGGAAAGTATGAGGAGCATGACAAAGCTGATAGCTACCGCCATGATTCCATAAATTACTCCTTCTATTATGAATGGGAATCTGATGAACCAGTTTGAAGAGCCGACTAGTTTCATTACTTCGATTTCTTTTTTTCTGTTGAATATTGTGATTTGTAGTGCGTTTAGGATGATTAATACTCCTCCAATTACGAAGATTACAATGAGCCAGAAAATGATTTGTTGTGCGAAATTTGTGACGTTATTGAGGTTTTTGGATACGCTGGTCATTATTGTGTTTGTGGATGAATCTCCTGTTGTGACAACATTTGAGAGTTTTGCAAGATATTTGTCTTTGTTCAGGAGGTCAGCTACTGATTGATGATATTTTGGGTGTTCTGTTGTTACGTTGAGACTTGCCGGAAGTGGATTTCCCAATTCGTATTTTTCAAATGCTAATGAAATGTCTGGGTGAGTGAGTTTTAGTTGATTCAATGCATCGTCTTTTGAGGTGTAGGAAACTCCGACAACACCCTCTAGTAGTGCGATGTCCTCGGCTATACTTTGGCTTTCTGTTATGGAGGTGCTCTCTTGTAAGTAAACTACGACATCTATTTTTTCGCTGAGGTCTTGAATGGCTTCTTTTGCGATAAAGTTAACAGCCAGAATTACATTAAAGATGAAAATTATTGTTCCAATTACAAATATTGTCGCCAATGATAAAAATTTGTTTCTCCAGATATTGTGAAGACCAAGGAAAATTCCTTTTCCTATTAAATTCGTTGTTGAAGTTTTACTTTTCATGATTCTAATTTAGCCCCAATCTCTTCAGAAATGCAACGTTTCTTTTTGAGCAGTGAAGACTTGTACATGTCAGGTCTGTACGGCGATAGTCTTTCAATTTGTGTGTTTAGGTTGAGGTCGATTATTAATTTTTCAAGTCCATAGGTGAATGCGAATTGGTCATAACCAAGCGCTATAATATCAGGTTTGTACGTGCGAATAACTTTTGATTTATCTTTGAGTTCTCCAAGTATTACTTTGTTGGACCAACCGGTTTCTTCTAAAAGTTTTAGTCTTTCTTTCTCATCATGATCAGGAAGAGCGCCTTTTATATTGTTTACAGTTTTGTCACGGGCAATTACCGCTATAGTTGCGTCCCCGAGCTTTTTTGCCTGTGAAAAAAGGTTTTCGTGACCTGCATGCAGATAATCAAAGGTGCCAAATACCATTACTAATTTTTGCCTATCGTTATTCATCTTTAATTTATGTTCGGAATTGCTAGATTAATGAAAATAAGTCCGCCGAGAGCTAATACTATTACAGCTAACAGGAATATGTCCAGCACATTGTGAGTTTTTTTCGGATTTGTTAGCATTAGTCGGACACTTGCAAACCCATATAGGAGTCCGGTGAGTACTAGGGGGACATCCATGGTTTTGTTTAGTATAAATGCTTCTTTAAGAAAGAGCTCATTCGCGATAAGCACGCTGGATCCGAGGTGCAGTGTGCCAGTGATTATGAAGAATACTAGTGAAACTTTTTTTATATTTGTAATAGTCTGTTCCATGCTAGGATTGATTATAGCTGAATGGTTGCTTTTTGTAACTACTTTTTGTAGACTTTTCAGCGATTTAAAATTTTAAATTTATGCTTTCAGAAGAAGAAGTTAGGCACGTTGCAAAATTGGCTAGGATTGATCTCAAGGATTCTGAGGTAAAAAAGTTTTCAGAACAATTGTCTGGAGTTCTTGATTATATGGATATTTTGAAAGAAGTAGATACTGAGGGTGTTGAGGAAACATCGCAGGTTACTGGGCTGAAGAATGTGTTGGGGGGTGATAATGTTGCGGAGGCTCGATGCAAGCGTGAAGAGCTTTTGGAATGTAGTGAGTTGCCAGTGGACGATAATCAAATACGAGTTAAACCTGCAATAAAATAATATGAGCGAATTAAATAAATTATCGTTGAGGGAAGCGAGGGCCGGACTTCGTGAAAAGAAGTTTTCTTCTGTAGAGCTGACGAAGGCTTGCTTGAGTGCTATTTCTGAGCGGGATGGTGATATTAATGCTTTTGTGAAAGTAACAGAGGAGTCGGCTTTGGAAGAGGCTAGGGGAGTCGATGATCGATTGGCAGCAGGTGAGAAAATGTCTGCTTTGGCTGGAATTCCTGTAGCAGTGAAAGATTTATTGAATACTAAGGGCGTGACTACGACCTGTGCTTCGCCTATTTTGAAAGATTTTGTGCCGCCGTATGATGCTGAGGCAGTTTCTCGATTGCGAAATGCTGGGATGGTGATGGTGGGAAAGACAAATTTAGATGAATTTGCGTGCGGCGCGAGTACGGAGCATTCTTGTTTTGGAGTTACAAAGAATCCACATGATCTAGAGCGTGTTGCCGGAGGATCCTCTGGTGGAAGTGCGGCGGCAGTTGCGGCAGATATGTGTATATATGCTATTGGTACTGATACAGGAGGTTCTATTCGACAGCCTGCTTCATTTTGCGGAGTTTATGGTATGAAAGTGACTTATGGTCGTGTGAGTAGGTCTGGAGTGACAGCAATGGCATCTTCTTGGGATACGATTGGACCGTTAGCTAGGTCGGTTGGTGATATTGCAGATGTTTTGGGTGTAATTGCAGGTCGTGATGAATTGGATTCGACAACTCCCGATGTTGCAGTTCCAGATTATTCTTCTTTTTTGGACAAAGGTGTGAAGGGAATGAAGATTGGATTACCAAAAGAGTATTTTGGAGAAGGTGTAGAAGAGGAAACTGTGAAAATTATCAAAGAAGCGGTGTTGGAATTGGAAAAACAGGGTGCAGAGCTTGTTGAAATTTCATTGCCCATGACAAAATATGCGGTAGCAGCTTATTATATCTCAATGCCGGCAGAGCTTTCTGCAAATTTAGAAAGATTTGATGGAATTCGTTATGGAAAAAAACCTTCTAGCGATCCAGAAGATCTTGTGGATTATTATTTCAAAGCAAGAGGAGAGGGATTTGGTGATGAGATAAAGCGTAGAATTATGATTGGAACATACGTGTTGTCTGCTGGATACTATGATGCTTATTACAAAAAAGCTCAGAAGGTTAGGACAAAGATCATAGAGGATTTCAATAAAGCTTATGAAAAAGTTGATGTGATAATTGGTCCAATTTCGCCTTTCCCTTCATTCAAAATAGGGGAGTTGGTGGATGATCCGTTGGCAATGTATACGGCTGATGCTCTTACTATTCCTGCGAGTGCTGCAGGTGTGCCGAGTTTGGCTTGTCCGGTTGGGGCGTATCATGGAAGTGGTTTGCCGGTGGGATTGCAGATAATGGCTCCTCAGTTTGAGGAGGGGCGATGTCTTCAGGTTGGAAGTGTTTTAGAGTCCGCTTAGAATAAAGATAGATTCTTTTCCGGTTTTGGTGGAGCTGGTTCTTTTTGTTCTTTTTGGATTGGGGCTGGTTTTCTTTGCTCGATGGTTTTTTCTAGTTCTTTGTTTTTCAAAGTTTCCAACATTTTGGTTTTGATGCCGTTGTCTCCCATTATTTCCGAGAAATTCCAGCACATTTCGAAAATTGCTCTTTGGCTGTTGGCTATTTCTGCGCTTTCTATGATCATTCCTATCAATTCTTCTTTGAATGAGATGATTGAGACTTTGTCGTCGTAGATGTTGATTTCATTTGTGAAATCGAATTGAGTTGAGTCGATCAGTCTGCATTCACGGCTGTATTTTTTATCTTCTGACTTTACGATTTCTCCGGCTTTGTCTTTTGGGCAGATCCCCTTTAGGAAAATTTGTTTTTCTGCTCTTTTGGCTACGTATTCTTTGTCATAACTTGGCCAGGCTTTTCTGATTTCTGATGAATTTGAGAAGTTTAGTATTTCTGTTTTGCTTGTTAATGTGTCAGCGTAGATGGTTTTGATGCCTTCGAGACCTTCAAAGTATCTGACTCGTGGGTGGTTTGTCTCACCTGTGAGTTTTTTGAATTTTGGCATTGATGTGCGAAGCTCGTTTGTGCGTTTTTCGAATTCTTCTAATAGTATTTCTGGTTTTGTAGCATTGAAGTATTTGACTTGGGCTTTTGTGAAGTGTGAAATTAGTCCTTTTTTCTTTAATTTTTCCAGGATGTCGTATGTTGTGACTCTGTTTATCTTTGCTGCCTTTGCCAAACCGGAGACAGGAGCTGTTCCTGTTTCTACAGCGGCTAAGTAAATAGCGGCTTCTTTGTCAGAGAGTCCAAGGCTTGTCAGTATTTTTATTAATTCCGGTTGCATGGTTCGGATGGTGTTGGAAATTACAACAGGCTCGATTTTACCATCTTAGAATTATTGGCAACACTCAATTATCAATTTTTCTATTGCCAATTTGTACTCACTGTCGTCTCCTTGATAAGTTTTGATCACTCCTGTCTTGAATTTTACGTCTATTTCTAGAAGTTTTCCGTATATTTCTTCAAGTTTCTCAGCTGTGAAGTTTCTTGATTGCTGAAGAGTTTTTTGTATGACAAATGGGTGTTGTTTTAGTTTTTTGGTAATGGAGTGTTGGTTCTCGTTTTTGCTAGCCATTTCGTGGACTTGGATGAGGATTCGGAAGTGTCTGGCTATCATGAAAAAGACTCTGGTTAGTTCTTCGCCTGTTTCTTTGAGGGTTTCCAGGGTTTTGATTGATTCACTTGGTTTTCTGGCTGAGATTGAGTCTGTTAGTTTGAATATTGAGGCGGATAGGGAAGGCGTGACGAATTCATCTATCATTTTTCTGGTTATTGGCTCGTTGTTTGCATAAACTTCCAGTTTTTCGAGTTCTGTGGAAATACGCCACAGTTCGTTTCCGCAGTGTAGTGCTAGATAGTTTGCGGTTGAAATGTCTATTGTTTTGCATCTTTTTTGGATCCAGTTTGCGAGTTGTGCAGGGGATAGGGGGTTGAATTCCTCCATTTTTCCCACTTTTTTGATTCTTTTGTAGAGTGATCCGACTTTGTCAGGCTTATCTATTTCATGAAAAACAATCACACAGAAGTCAGGAGCTTTTTCGATAGCGTCTGATATAATTTTTTGTTCATCTCTGTTGGCTTTGGAAAGGTAATTTGTGACGATTACCATTCTTTTATCACACAGAAATGGAAGTGTCTCTATATTCGTAATAAACTTGGATGGGTCCAATGATTTACCCTCAATTACTTCAATATTACTTTCTTCACCATATTTCTTTACGAACTGCTCTTTCCAAAAATTAACCTTCTGGTTGCTCGAATAAGTATCTTCACCGAAGAACAAGTATACATTTGGCTGATTTGTTGT